>NZ_JBEXHY010000116.1:0-15811 GCF_040608295.1 Micromonospora sp. NPDC005197
GTGGCGGCCACCCCGGTGACGAGGCATCCCGCCAGCTCCACGGCCGGCGGGTCGTTCGGGTGCCGCAGGGCCGCGGCCCGCCGGCCGACCTCCGCGTACCGGTACTGGTCGCCGGCGAAGCACACGGCCTCGCCGGCCCGCGCCAGCGCCTCCATGGCCACGGCGCGGTCGGTCCCGGCCACCGTACGCGCGGCGGACAGCAGCGTGGCCGCCGCGCCGGCGGCGTCGTCACAGCGCAGTTGCAGCTCGCCGCGCAGCAGCCCGGCGTGCCCGGTGACGGTCGGGTCCGCGCAGGTCGCGCGGAGGCGGTCGAGCAGGAGCCGGGCCTGGCCGGGTTGCCCGGCGGTCCAGGCGTACCGGGCGGCGGCGAGCAGGCGCGCTGCGACGTCGCTCGGGCGGTCGCTGAGCGCGGCGGCCCGGCACAGCGCGGCCGACGCCACGGCCCAGCCGTCGCGCCCACCGGCCGCCGCCCGCTCCAACTCGGCGGCGAGGGCCGGATCGGCGCCCGCCGTCGCGGCAGCGAGGTGCATCGCCCGCAGCAGCCGTTGCCCGTCCGGATCGAGAACCTCCGCGAGCAGCCGGTGCGCCGCGCGCCGCTGGGCCAGCGGCGCACCGGCCGCGACCATCGTGCGGGCCAGCGGCTGCGCGAACGTGACGCCCCCGGGCTCGACCCGAACCAGACCGGCGGCTTCGGCCGGGGCGAGCGCCTCGACGGCCAGGCCGGCGGCGTCGGCCGCGCGAACGAAGGTCGCCGGTTCGTCCGACTCGTCGAGCGCGGCGAGCAGCAGCATCCGGCGGGTGTCCGGCGGCAGCCGGTCGAGGCGGGCCCGGTAGGCGCGGGCGAGTGCGCCATCGGCCGGCGGCGCGGCCGGCAGGGGCTCCTCCCCGCGCCACTGCCCCGGGTTCAGCACCTCGGTGAGGTCCACGAGAGCCTGCGGGTTGCCGCCACCGACGGCGGCGAGCGTGGCCGCGACCGGCGCGGCGGGTCGCTCGGGTAGCCGGTCGGTGAGGACGGCGATGCTGTCCCGCTCGCCGAGCGGCGGCAGCCGGTGCGCCGCGATGCCGTCGACGGTGGTGCCGACGTCCGCAGTGAGCAGGACGGCGGCCGGCAGGTGCCGTAGCCTGCGGGCGACGAAGGCCAGCACCTGCGCGGTCTGCGGGTCACCCCGGTCGACGTCGTCCATGGTGGCGAGCAGCGGGCGCTCCCGGGCGGCCGCGGCGAGCAGACCGAGGACGGCCACCGACAGGGCCAGCCGGCGCTCGGGCCGGCAGCCCTCGCCGTCCAACGCCCGGCGCAGCAGGTGCCGTCGCGGCTCGGGCAGGGCGGCGGCCCGGTCGAGCACCGGATCGAGCAGACGTTGCAGGCCGGCGTACGGCAGCGTCGCCTCCTCGGGCAGCCCGGCGCCGCCGAGGACGGTGCAGTCCTTCGCGTACCGGTGGGCGTAGGAGAGCAGCGCCGTCCGGCCCGAGCCGGGCTCGCCGTGCAGGAGCAGAGCCCCACCGCCGTCGGGCACGCCGTCGAGCAGAGTCCGGATGGCTCGGCACTGGTCGTCCCGGCCGCGCAACACGGTTATTTGCACTGAGTATGCAGTAACCATGCGTCCCAGTGTCACCCATCGGTCACCGGATGGAAAGAGGGGACGAGCCGGGATCAGTCGGTCGTGACCTCGGCGAGCAGCGCGCCGACCGTCCGGGACATCACCGCGCGGGCCTGGTCCACGCCCAGCCCGAGGCCGTAGCGCAGCATCGACCAGGCCGGCCACATGCTCGCCGCCACCACCGCGTTGAGCAGCTGCTCGCGCCCCCGCCCGGCGTTCGTCAGCTCGGCGGCGAAGAGGTGCTCGACCTCGTCGCGCACCCGGTCGATGTGCTTGAGGCGGTTGCGGTGCAGTTGGTCGGAGACCGGCTCGCGCATCTGCGCGGCCCGCGCCGACGGCGCGATGAGCTGGAGCAGCCGTGCCCGCTGCCGGCAGTACGCGTCGACCCGCTTGGCCAGCGGCAACGCGGGCGAGATCGGCCGGTAGGCGGCATCCTGCTGGCGCAGCACCTCGGCGCCGCTCGCCTCGAAGAGCGTCTCCATGTCCTTGAAGTTGGTCCAGAGTGTCCGCAGTGAGATGCCGGCCCGTTCGGCGATGCGCTCCCCGGTCGGCCGCAGGTCGCCCTCGGCGATGAGTGCCAGGTGCGCCTCGACGATGGCTGCCCGGGTGCGCTCGGCCCGGGCCGTCCGCCCGTCCACCCGCCCCGGGGCCTCGACCCTGTTCATCCGCCCCCGCCCCTTCACCGCCACGACGTCGCCCGGCTCCCCGCCGAGTCTAGACAGGCGATGATCAGGCACCTCCGAGCGCGCACGACAGGTGTCATCCGGGCCGGCCGGCCAGCGTGACGCCACCGTCGCAGACGATGGTCTGTCCGGTGATCCAGGCGGCGTCGGGGCCGGCCAGGAAGGCGACCGCGCCCGCCACGTCCGGCGCGACACCGAGCCGACCGAGGGGGTACCGCGCCGCGACCTCGTCCTCGCGCCCCTCGTAGAGCGCCGCGGCGAAGCGGGTCTTGACCACCCCGGGGGCGACGGCGTTGACCCGGATCGTCGGCCCCAGCTCGACGGCGAGACTGGCGGTGAGGTGGTTGAGCGCGGCCTTGCTCACGCCGTAGAAGGCGATGCCCGGCGACGGCGCGAGGCCGGCGATCGAGGAGACGTTGACCACGCAGCCGCCCCGCTCGGTCATGCCGGCGGCGCAGACCTCCTGTACCCAGCCCAGCGCGGCGACGAGGTTGACGTCGAGGATCTTGCGGGCGGCGGCCAGGTCCAGCTCGACCAGCGGGCCGTGCACGGGGTTGATGCCGGTGTTGTTGACCAGCAGGTCCACCGGCCCGAACGCCGCGCCGACCTGCCGCACCGCCTCGGCCCGGTGCGCCGGGTCGTCGGCCCGGCCGGGCACGGCCACGGCGTACGCGGGGCCGCCGAGGGCGGCGACGGCGTCGGCGAGCGCCTCGGGACGGCGGGCGGTCAGACCCACCCGGGCGCCCTCGGCGACGAGGCGTCGGGCGATGGCCAGGCCGATCCCGCGACTGGCGCCGGTGACGATGGCGACCCGACCCGCGAGTCGACCTGAAATTGCATCCACAGTGCAGATAGTAGGAGGACTGATCGGTGTCGGTCAACGGCCGCCACCCGTCGGCGCCGCGCACGGCATCCGGGCACGCTCGTACGACCCGGAGGCAATGACCCCCGGGTCGTACGAGGCGATGGCGGGCTCGTCAGGAGACGGTCGGCACCCCGTTCGCCGGCGGCGCGACCGGCGGGGCGCTGTACTCGGTGACCGGCCCGTCCCCGTCGTCGGTCTCGTACGTCGGCCCGAAGTAGCTCTGCACTCCTCCGCTCACCCGGCTCAACCGCTGCCCGCCGTAGCCGGAGTGGTCGTCGGCGGAGAAGCGCAGCGGCGCGAGCCCGGGGCCCGCAAAGCCGCCCTTCTGGACCGCGTCGAGCACCTTCTCGCGGGTGACGTCCTTGCCGGCGGCGAGGAGCACCTGCACGAAGAGGTAGCCGACCGACATGCCGTAGACGGTGTTGCCGTCGAACGGCGCGTCACCGTTGTGCGTCTTGTTGATCTTCGTGAAGAGCTGGATCCACGGGTTCGCGGTGTCGTTCTGCATCGGCAGGTAGTTGGTGCCGACCATGCCCTCCAGCAGCGGGGCGGCGGCGCCGAGCTGCTTGGCCAGGGTCGGGTGGTCGGCGCCGACGTTGGAGACCAGCCACTGCGGCTTGAAGCCCAGCCGTGCGGCGGTGCCGATGGACAGCGCGGTGAAGCCGGGCACGGTCGCCAGCATGACGACCTGACAGCCGGCCGCCTTGAACGCGCCGATCTGCGGCGCGACGTTGGTGTTGCTGGTGACGTACGTCTGCTTGACGGCCACCGCCCCGGCGCCGAGCACCTTCTCCACGCCGGCCAGGCTGTCGCGGCCGAAGTCGTCGTCCTGACCGAGAAAGCAGACCTTCTGGCCGGCCAGGTTCGCCTTCGTGTAGTTGGCGAGGATCTTGCCCTCGATCGTGTAGTCCGGGTTGAAGCCGAACGTGCCGGGATACTTGTCGGGCTGGTCCCAGCTGCGGCTGCCGGAGGCGACGAAGAGATCGGGCACCCGGTTGGTCTTGAGGAAGTCGAGCACACCGGTGTGCGTCGGCGTGCCCAGGCCGTTGAGGATGGCGAAGACCTTGTCCTGCAGGACGAGCTGGCGTACCACCTGCTGGGTGTTCGCCGGGTTGTAGCCGTCGTCCATGATCTTGTAGGTGATCTTCCGGCCGTGCACGCCGCCGTTGGCGTTGACGTAGTCGAAGTACGCCTTCGTCGCCGGGGCGATCTTGGAGTAGCCGGCCGAGGCCGGTCCGGTGAGCGGCATGTGGGTGCCGACGACGATCTCGGTGTCGGTGACCCCCGGCACCGACCCCCCGCCGGAGGTGGGGCCGTCGTCGCCGCCACAGCCCGCGGCGGTGACGAGCAGGGCGATGGTGCTGGCGATCGCGAGACCGCGTCGTGCCGTACGGTGCATGGGAAACACCGACCTTTCTCGGTCCGGTTCGGTGGGAACGGTGTGGTGGTGAGGCGCCCGGCCGAGGCCGGGCCGGGGACAGCTCAGGAACGCCGCGCCGGCCAGCGGGCCCGCAGCCCTCGGCCGAGACGGGACAGCAGACCCTGCACACCGCCGGGCGCGGCGATCATCACGACGATCAGCGTGCCGCCGAAGATCGCCAGCGGGAGGTTGCCCTCCAGCCGCTGCGCCACCGCCGGCGAGAGGGTGAGCAGCTCGGTCACGGAATGGGTGAGATCGGGCAGGGCGACCAGCAGCACGGCCCCCCACAGCGCGCCGGCGAGGCGACCGAGGCCACCGATCACCACCGCCATCAGCAGGAAGAGTGACAGGGTCAGCGAGAACGCCCCGGGCGAGACGCTCTGCGCGAGCATCGCGAGCAGTCCGCCGCCGAGCCCGGCGGTGGCGGCACTGACCACGAAGGCGAGAACCTGCGTGCGGGCCACGTGGATGCCCGCGAGCCGGGCCGCCACCTCGTCGTCGCGGACCGCCCGGAAGGTCCGCCCGTACCGGCTGCGGATGAGGTTCGCCACCAGCAGCAGGGCCAGCAGGGTGGCAGCGCCCGAGAGCCAGAGCTGCCACCGCTCGTACGGGAAGTACGCGCCGAGCGCCATCGGCGGCGGCTCCACCGGCACCGACAGCCCCTGCTCGCCGTTGAACACGCCGTCGAAGGTGACGGCCAACGCCGGCACCACGACGGCCACGGCGAGCGTCACCCCGGCGAGGTAGGGCCCGCGCAGCCGGGCCGCCGCCACACCGACCACCGCGCCGACCGCGACCGTGCCCAGCACCGCCGCGACCAGCGACAGCGGCAACAGCCAACCGCCGGTCAACCCCCGGTCGGCGAACGCGTTCTGGCACAGGGCCACGGTGTACGCGCCGGTCGCCATCAACGCCCCGTGCCCCAGCGACAGCTGACCGTTGAGCCCGGTGAGGACGGTCAACCCGGCGGTGGCGCAGAGATACGCCGCCACCGTGGCGAGCTGGAAGTTGCGGAACGGCTCGACGGCGTAGCTGACCGCCACCAGCACCAGCCCCACGGCGAGCAGCACGGCGAGGTGCCGCAGCAGCGTGGAGCCGCGTCGCCCGCGGTCGACCGGACGGTCGCCGGTCTGGGCCGGCCGCTGCCTCGGCGGCAGGGCCGCCCGGGTGGCGCTCACACCCGCCTCGCCGCGACCGGGGCGAACAACCCGCCGGGCCGGACCAGCAGCACCGCCAGCAGCAGGACGAGCACCGCCAGCGGGGTGAGGTCGCTGCCGGCGTACCCGCTGACGTAGGAGAGCAGCAGACCCACCACCAGGCCACCGACCACCGCCCCCGGTGGACTGTCCAGCCCGCCGACCACCGCCGCGGTGAACGCCGAGACGAACATCAGGTCCATGGCGTGCGGGTGCAGGCCCAACTCGGTCGGGATGACAAGCATCGCGGCGAGCGCGCCCACGCCGGAGGCGAGCGCCCAGCCGAGCGTCAACATCCCGCCGACGTTGACCCCGAGCAGGCGGGAGACCTCCGGCGCGAAGGCCGCCGCGCGCATCCGCAACCCGACGGCGGTACGCGCGAACATCCAGGCCAACGCGCTGACCACCACTCCGATCGTGGCGAAGACGAACAGGTCGTACGGCGACAGCACGGCCACCCCGCCGACGGTGAGGGCGGACCGGCTGAACGGGACGTCGGCGGGGCGGAACTCGTTGCCGTACACCATGCCCAGCACGGCCTGGAGCACCAGCACCAGCCCGAGCGCGACGATGACCGGGTTGAGCGGCGACGCGTGGTCGACGTGCCGCATCACGACCCGGTCCACCAGCGCGCCGAGCAGCAGGCCGGCGACGATCGCGACCAGGAAGCCGAGCCAGTAGGAGCCGGTCGCGGCGGACACGGAGTACGCGACGTACGCGGCGGCGACGGCCATCGCCCCCTGGGCGAAGTTGACGACCCGCGCCGCCCGCCAGATGAGCACCAGCGCCAGCGCGAACGCGGCGTACACCGCGCCCCGCGACAGACCGTCGACGGTGAGGAAGACGAAGCGGTCCAACAGTCCTCCCTCCAGGGGACGAGGTGGGTCAGAAGCCGAGGTACGCGTGGCGCAGGTCGTCGTCGTCGCGCAGCGTGGCCGCCGGGGCGGCGATCACCACCTGGCCCAGTGACATCACGACGCCCTGGTCGGCCACGGCGAGCGCGCTGCGCACGTTCTGCTCGACGAGCAGCACGGTCAGGCCGGTGCGGTCGCGCAGCTGGCGCAGCAGCGCCATGGTCCGGGCGACCACCCGGGGTGCCAGGCCGAGCGACGGCTCGTCGAGCAGCAGCAGGCGCGGCCGGCCGACCAGTGCCCGGCCCAGCGCGAGCATCTGCCGCTCACCACCGGAGAGCTGGTGGCCGAGGTGCCGGCGACGCCGGGCGAGCGGCTCGAAGAGCTGGTAGACCTCGTCGAGGGCGCGGCCGGCGTCCGCACGGTCCCGCCGCCACAGCCCGCCGAGCCGCAGGTTCTCGTCGACAGTCAACTCGCTGATCACGCCCCGCCCCTCCGGCACGTGCGCCATGCCGCGCCGGACGAGCTGCTCCACCGGCGTACCCCGCAGGTCCTCCCCCGCGAGGACGACCTGGCCGGCGGCCGGACGGATCATGCCGGAGAGCGCCCGCAGCAGCGTCGTCTTGCCGGCGCCGTTGGCGCCCACGACGGCGGCGATCGTGCCGGCCGGCACGGTGAGGTCGACCGCCCGCAACACCGGCGCGGCACCGTAACCGGCCACCAGCCCCCGCACCACGAGCAGATCGGCCGCGCTCACGCTGGGCCTTCCTTCGTTCGCGACCGCCCGGCTCGCGCGCCCCGCGCAGTCCTCGCGCTCACGAGGTCTCCTCGACGAGGGCACCGAGGTAGGCGTCGGCGACCGTCGTGTCGTCGCGGATCTCGTCCGGCGTGCCGGCGGCGATCACCCGGCCGAAGTCGAGCACCACGAGCTCGTCGCAGACGGCCATCACCAGGTCCATGTGGTGCTCGACGAGCAGCACCGCGCACGGGTCGGCGTCGCGCCGAGGGAGCTGCCGCACCAGCTCGGCGAGCTCGGCGATGTCGTCGGCGCCGAGGCCGCCGGCGGGTTCGTCGAGCAGCAGCAGCCGGGGCCGCGCGGCGAGCGCGCGGGCCAGGGCGACCCGCTGGCGTACGGCGAAGGGCAGCGTGCCCGGCGCGGCGTCGGCGTGCCGGGCGATCCCCAGGTCGTCGAGGACGTCCAGGGCGTGCTCGCGCAGCCGGCGCTCGTCGCGGTCGCTGCGGGGCAGCCCGAGCAGCGCCGACCCGAAGCCGGCGCGGGCGGTGTGCGACGCGCCGGTCATCACGTTCTCCAGGACGCTGAGACCGGCGAAGAGCCCGGTCCCCTGCAGGGTCCGGGCGATGCCGAGTCTGGTCAGCCGGTGCGGCCGTGGTCGCAGCGGACGACCGTCGAGAGTGAGCGAACCCATCTGGGGCGTCACGAAGCCACAGATCACGTTGAACAACGTGGTCTTGCCGGCGCCGTTGGGCCCGATCACGCCCACCACCCGGTTGGGTGGCACTCGCAGCGAGACGTCGTCGAGGGCCGTGAGGCCGCCGAAACGGACGCCGATGCCGTGCAGTTCGAGCCCGCGTTCCATCACCCATCCCTCTGCCGTGGCGGGTGTTATTTACACTCGCAGTGTACGTTTCTCGGTTATGGCGTCAAGACCTTCGATGCGCTGACGCGACCGGGGCGGCCGCCAACGGCGACCACCCCGGCCCGACCCGCTCAGTAACTGGGGCAGGTGTTGCGGTACTCCTCGATCGCCGACCCGCTCGGGCCCGGGCAGAGGAACTGCTCGTAGCGGGTGTCGTCGTCGACGAACCGCTTCAACCAGGCCACCATCTGGCGGGCCGTCGGCGTGTTGACCGTCTGCGGGAAGAAGTGGCTCGCGCCGTTCAACTCCAGGTACGCCTTCTCGGCCGAGGCCGGGATGCTGGTGTAGAACGGCACCGAGTGCGACGCGACAGGCGCGACCGTGTCGCTCTCGCCGCCGATGATCAGCGTGGGCACCCGCAGCTCGGACCAGCTCTTGTCCGTGTTCCAGGGCGCGAGGGGCACCGCGGCCTGCAACGACGGCCGCGCCGAGGCGGCCTCCAGGCTGCCGCCGCCGCCCATCGAGTGGCCGGCGACCGCGAGGCGGCTGCTGTCGATGCGGCTGCGCACCGAGCTGCGTTCGGTGAGGTAGTCGAGCGCGGCGAGCAGCTGCCGGCCACGGCTGTCCGGCTGGTCGAACCGGCTGTTGGTCTCGATCCCGATCACCACGAAGCCGTGCGAGGCGATCCGCGGCCCGAGCCAGCTGATGCTGGACCACGCGGCCGTGTAGCCGGGCGAGATGGCGACGGCGCCGAACGTGCCCTCGCTGGTGCTGGTCGGGTAGTAGATGACCCCGCCGCCGAAGCCGGTGACGCTCAACGAGGACACGCTCTGCGAGGCGGTGGCGAAGGGGCCGCGGCTGGCCTCCAGGATCGCGGTGGTCGGGGCGGGGCCCCGCTCGTACGGGCTGGCCGCCTGAGCGGGGGCGGGTCCGGCGAGGACACCGGCGGCGAGCAGGGTGGCGGCCAGCGCGAGCCGGACGGCGCGAGCGGGCGCGGAACGGGGACGGGTGGTGGTTGGTGACGACACGTCGGGCACTCCCTAGAGTCGAGCGATATCGACGTTCGTCAGTCTTCGCCGCTCCGCTCGGCCCCCGCATCGGTGAAATCACCAGTCCCGCCCGCAGATCGGATCTTCTGCGCGTTTCGACCCTCCGACCAGGGGTAGGGGTGCAGGGGCATGCCCAAACGCTCCACGGAGAGGTTCACACCAGTGGATTCCAGCAAGCCCGCCGAGGCGGTCAAGAACGTCGTGAAGACCGCCTCCGAAAAGATCGCCGACGCTCTGACGCCCGAGGTGCCCGGCGCCCCGGGCAGCGCACCCCCACCCGTCGAGGAACCGACCTCGCCCCACGACCCGCTGCCGCCGAAGCCGGAACAGGGCGCACCGCAGACCCGTACGCCGACCGGCGCCGAGACCGGCGTGCCGGCGACCGCGAAGGGCCAGCAGGGCGCGTACCTCACCACGGCGAACGGGGCGCGACTGCGCGACACCGACCACTCGCTCAAGGCCGGGCCCCGGGGGCCGGTGCTCCTCCAGGACCACCACCTGCGCGAGAAGATCACGCACTTCGACCACGAGCGCATTCCGGAGCGTGTGGTGCACGCCCGTGGCGCGGGCGCGCACGGGGTGTTCACGGCCTACGGCACCGCCGAGGCGGTGACCCGGGCCGGCTTCCTCAAGAAGGGGCGCGAGACGGAGGTCTTCGTCCGGTTCTCCACAGTGCTCGGGTCGCGCGGCTCGGCCGACACGGTCCGGGACACCCGTGGCTTCGCGACGAAGTTCTACACCGACGAGGGCACCTTCGACCTGGTCGGCAACAACATGCCGGTCTTCTTCATCCAGGACGCCATCAAGTTCCCCGACATCATCCACGCCGCGAAGCCGCACCCCGACCGGGAGATCCCGCAGGCGCAGAGCGCGCACGACACCTTCTGGGACTTCGTCTCGCTGCACACCGAGGCGCAGCACCACGCCATGTGGAACATGTCCGACCGGGGCATCCCGCGCTCGTACCGGACGATGGAGGGCTTCGGTGTGCACACCTTCCGCCTCGTCAACGAGGCCGGGGAGACGGTGCTGGCGAAGTTCCACTGGAAGCCGAAGCTCGGTGTGCACTCCCTGACCTGGGAGGAGGCGCAGCTGCTCGGCGGCATCGACCCCGACTTCCACCGCCGGGACCTCTACGACGCGATCGAGGCCGGCGCGTTCCCCGAGTGGGAACTCGGCATTCAGGTCTTCCCCGACACTCCCGAGGAGACCTTCGCCGGGATCGACCTGCTGGACGCCACGAAAATCGTTCCGGAGGAACTGGCGGAGGTGCAGCCGATCGGCAGGCTGGTCCTCAACCGGACGCCGACGAACTTCTTCGCCGAGACCGAGCAGGTCGCCTTCCACCTCGGCCACCTGCCGCCGGGCATCGACGTCACGAACGACCCGCTGTTGCAGGGCCGGCTCTTCTCGTACGTCGACACGCAGCTCACCCGCCTCGGCGGGCCGAACTTCGCACAGATCCCGATCAACCGCCCGCACGCCGCGGTCAACGACATGCTGCGCGACGGCTTCCACCAGCACGCCGTGCACGCCGGGGTGGCGCCGTACCGGCCGAACTCGCTCGACGGTGGCAACCCCTTCCCGGCCGGCGACGCCGAGAACGCATTCCTCGACGTGCCGGTGACCGTGGCGCAGGCGCCAAAGGTTCGGGCCAACCCAGCGTCGTTCGACGACCACTACAGCCAGGTACGCCTGTTCTGGCTGAGCATGTCGCCGGTCGAGAAGGAGCACATCATCCGGGCGTACACCTTCGAGCTGGGCAAGTGCTACCACCAGGCGATCAAGGAGCGCCAGCTCCAGTGCCTCGCCAACATCGACCCGGTGCTGTGCGAGCAGGTCGCCACCGGCCTGGGACTGCCCGCGCCGCAGCCGACGGTGCCGCTGGCCGACGTCGCGCCGAGCCCGGCCCTGTCGCAGGTCGGCGGGGCATGGCCCGCCGACGGTCGCACGGTCGGGATCGTCGTGGACCCCGACGGTGACCTGGACGGCGTCGGCGAGGTCCGCCGGGCCGTGTTCGAGGCCGGCATGGTGCCGCTGCTGATCGCCCCGCACGGGGGCATGGTGGGCGACATGCCCGTCCAGCGGACCTTCGCCACCGGCCGGTCGGTCGAGCTGGACGCGCTCCTGCTGGCCGGGGCGCCGGTGCCCGCACCGGACGCGCTGCCCGCGCGCGACGCCAAGGCCGGCCGGCCGGGCGCGGCGACCGTCGATCCCCGCGTGCTGCTCCTGGTCGAGGAGTGCTGGCGGCACGCCAAGGCGATCGGCGCCTGGGGCGCCGGCGTCACCGTGTTGGAGCAGGCCGGGGTGGCCGGCACCCCGGGCATCGTGTCCGCCGGCTCGGGCGCCGAGGCGCTGACCGCGGTGCAGCAGTTGATGGCCGCGCACCGGGTGTGGGAGAGGTTCCCCGCCTCGGTCGGCTGACCGGTCACCGACGAGGGCCGTCCCCCGCTTCGGCGGGAGGGCGGCCCTCGCCGTCGTGGGCGAGCAGCCGGTCGCGCCTCGCGCAGCGACCCGGACCCGCAATTCCTGTCGCGTCAGCCGATGTCGGCCAGCCGCGGCAGCACCTCGTCGCCGAGCCGCCGGGCGAACTCCACGGGATGCCGGTCCGGCGTGACCTGCACCTCGGTGACGCCGAGCTTGGCATAGTCGGACACCTCGGCGAGGAACCCGTCGAGATCCTCCAGCGGCGGCTTGGAGGCCAGCACTGTTTTCTCGATGCTGTCGTAGTCGCGGCCCTCGGCAGCGCAGTGCCCGCGCAGCACGTCCAGCTTGTGCGCGATCCCCTCGGCGCCGGTGCCGAACAGGTTGCAGGCATCGGCGTACCGGGCGACCAGCAGCAGCGTCTTCTTCTCGCCGCTGCCACCGATCATGATGGGCGGGTGCGGACGACGCAGCGGCTGCGGCGAGTTGATCGTCTCCGTGAGCTGGTAGTGCCGCCCGTCGAACGGCCCGTTGTCGTCGCTGAACATCTGCCGGCAGATCCGCAGCGTCTCCTCCAGCCGCTCGAACCGCTCGGCCACCGGCACCACTGGCACGCCGAGCCCGCGCTGCTCCCGCTCGTACCAGGACGCCCCGATGCCGAGCCGGGCCCGGCCTCCGGAGAGCACGTCGAGGGTCGTCACGGTCTTGGCCAGCAGCCCCGGATACCGGTACATCACACCCGTGACCAGCACACCGAGCGTCATTCGACGGGTCTGCGCCGCGACGAAGCCCAACGTCGTGTACGCCTCCAACATCGGCTCCTCGGCCGGGGCCAGCGCCTCCATCTGGAAGAAGTGGTCCATGACCGTGAACGAGGCCACGCCGGCCTGGTCGGCGATGGTCGCCGCCTCGGTGAGGGTCGGCGCGATGGCGGCCGGATCGGCCGGAGTCGAGAAAGTCCAGTAGTGCAGCCCGAGCTTCATGTTCGGCACCTCCGCGATCGAGCCTAGTAGTGGTCGGCCGCGTGCCCGACGCTTCGCCGCGAAGATGGTCTGGTCGGTGTCCAGCGACCCGCCGGACGAACAGCACGCCGGTGAGCACCCGGGCGAGCAGGAAGCAGACGGCAGCTCCGAGCAGCCGGAGACCGGGCGGCGCGGCGACGCGACCGGACGGCAGCGCCCGCGCGGAGCCGGACGACAGCGCCCGCGCGGAGCCGGGCGACGACCGACCGACGGGGTACGACGATCCGTGGGACACGTCGACCATGCTCGTCCCGCCAGGTCCGGACGCCGTCCGTGGATTGTCTTCGTTCTGTCACAACCGCCGGTCACCATTGGAAAAAAGCGGCGATCCCGCTCTCCCAACCCCCCTTGTTGTCGCCAAGCCGTCCGCACGGCTGTGACCTCGACCGTCATTCACATGCTTACATGCAACTATGTTTTACCCAGCCGAGACGAGCCACCACTAGGGTCAGGACGCCGATCGATGGTCGTCCTCGGCGGTGCGAAAACCATCCGGAGTGTTCGTGGGGAACCGGAAGGGGTTGGGCAATGCAGGGAATTCCGGTCGCCTCGCTGGTCATCGGCATCGCGTCCTCGCCGGCTGAGCGCCGGCAGTTGGCCCGTCTGCTCGGCGGGACCGACGCCTTCCTGATCGTCTCGAACGTCGACCAGGCACGGGGGTTCCTCGGGGTGGGCGAGCTGCCCCCCGTACCTCCTCCCGTCCCGGCCGTGCGCACGGAGGCCGCGCCACGCCCGCAGCCGCCGCCGGATCTGAGCGTCGACTCCGACCGCCGGGTGGTGTGCTGGCGCGATCAGGAGATCGACCTGACCCGGCTGGAACACGACGTCCTGCTCTGCCTCGTCGACGCTCCCGGGCAGATCTGGACCTACGAGCGACTGCACCTCAAGGTCTGGGGCAACCGGCACCTCGGCCGTGGGTCCGACATGCATTCGGTCGTCCGTCGGGTGCGCCGCAAGCTCGCCCGGCTGGACGCCGCCGCCACGATCCACGCGGTCCGCGGCGTCGGCTTCCGGCTCGCCCCCGTCTGACACACCGCGCCGACGAGCACCGGGGAGAAACAGGTCGTGGGCGACGAGCTGACCGAACGCCTCCGCCCACTCCCGGCAGCGGCCCCGCGTCCCGCAGACCGGGCAGCGACCGGCAACGGCCTGGTGCTCGATGAGGGTCCGCCGCCACCGCGCCTCCAACCGGGCGAGCGTGGGGGCGGTCATGGCCTCGCACCGGCCGCTGCGGCGGCAAGAACGTCGACGCTGACCAGCACCTCGAAGCAGAACGGCTGCGAGCAGTCGGCGGACTCCCACGCACAGTCCGGGCCGTGGCCGTACACCCAGGCGAAGCGCGGGTCATGAGATTCGTGGACGGACACGATGACGATGTCGTGGTGTGTCTGGCCCTCGATGCCAGGGCTGGGCTGCCACTCGGTAGGCCGCACCGACATCCGGGTGCCGGGGCCGGGCATCTGCCGGGCGGTCACCGGACCGACCCGTCGTAGTGGTGAGCTGGTCGGCCGGTCAGAGTGGATACCAGTTTGCGGATCATCGCTCGCCCCTCGCCTCCGGAGCAGAGTCGGCCGGTCATATCCGGCACGGCGCCCCTGCCCTCCCTGGCGGGACCGGCGGCGCTGAGCGCCCACATCACGTCCGACAGCACACCGGCCACTGATCCCGTAAACATGACGCTACGGAGGGTTACCTGCGGTCAGGAGGACGCGGCTGTCCGCCGTCAACCGATCCTGTCCGCTACTCGCCCGTGCTGGTCCGGTCGAACTGCTCGTACACGTCACGCAGGTCGGCAGCCTCCGGTGCGCCCGTCCGCTCGACCCGGCGCAACACCTCCCGCGCCCGCCACCAATTCGACGGCACCACTCGCCCCGACGCGACCGCCTCCGCGGCGAACACCGACGCCTCATCCGGTCGTCCGGCGGTCACCAACGCCAGCCCGAGGTCCAGTCGAGCCGATGCCGCCCGCCGGGGCCGCTCACCGCCGTCGCCGCGCGG
The DNA here is from genome assembly GCF_040608295.1 of Micromonospora sp. NPDC005197. NCBI lineage: Bacteria > Bacillati > Actinomycetota > Actinomycetes > Micromonosporales > Micromonosporaceae > Micromonospora > Micromonospora sp. NPDC005197. The sequence goes on from NZ_JBEXHY010000116.1 coordinate 14,705, forward strand.
ATCCAGGTGGGCCAGCACGGACCGCGCGACCCGCTCGGCGGCGGGGTCACCTGCCCACGCCAGCGTCGTCGCCGCGTACGCCTCAGCCTTTGCCGGGTCGTACCGGTAGTGGTGCTCCGCCCGTTCCGGGACAGGCAGGTTCGCAGTCAAGCGTTCCACCCGGTCCAGTGCCCGACGCGTCTCACGGACCGCGCCCATCCGCGCCCATGCCCGCGCCTCCTGCGCGGTCGCCTGAATGTGCGCGGAGCTGCCGACAGGCGCCACCTGTTGCGCCTGCCGCGACAGGTCCAGGGCACCCCGGTAGTCGCCGAGGGTCAGCACCTCCCACGCCCGCGTCTCCAGACACCAACCCTGAATCTCCGGATGCTCGGCGTGGCCGGCGAGCCCGGATGCCGCGGTGAGGTGCGCGGCGGCGGCGCCCGGCTGTTGCAGGTCGATGTGCACGGTGGCCCTCAGTACGGCCAGCCAGCCGCCCGCGACGACGAGACGCCGTTGCTGGGCGAGGGTGACCCGGCCGCCGAGTAGTCGGGTGACATAGGCGAGGTGCTGACGCACCATCGGCAGCAGGTCGACCGGCGCGGTTGTGGGGTACAGGCTGGCGAGGTCGTCCACGCCTCGCTCGATGCGGGCGAGGGTTTCGGCGCTGACGTCGCAAGCAGCGACCCGCCGGAGCAGTTCGTCGGCTTCGGCTTCGTGGTCGACGGGCGCGCGCACGAGGCGGACAAGAGCACCGTTGGCGTGCAGTGCCTGGTCAAGGTGCTGGGCGGTTTCCACGGTGGGTGCCTTGCTGCCGGCCTCAAGTTCGTGCAGGTGGCTCTTGCCCCGGTGGGTGAGCTGACCGAGGGCCCGCAGGGACAGCCCGGACTGCTCGCGGAGCTGACGAAGCGTGTTGCCGAAGCGCGGGTCGACGTGGGACGTCATGGCTGTGCTCCCAGGTAGCGGTCTGGGGGGTGGGCCGCCCACCGCTACAACCGGCGGCACCACCAGCGCTCACGCTACCCGCAGTATCGCGTCCGGTCACCCATCGCTGTAGCGCAACGACCGGCTCGCCAGGAGCGCTCCTGACCGGCCGATCGAAGCTGGTCCGGCCCGCCTGGTCGAGGACCA
>NZ_JBEXHY010000117.1:0-15524 GCF_040608295.1 Micromonospora sp. NPDC005197
GGGCGCCCCCCGCCGCTGAGCCCGCGGGGGGCCCCGCCCGGCGTGGGCGGGGCCACCGGTTGGCCGGGCGGGTTCAGGCCCGGCGAGGCCGGCGGGTCAGCGCGAAGCCGAACACCCCGGCCACCGCGGCGAGCACGCCGCCGATGCCGGTCCAGATCCACCGCGAGCCGAGATCCGGCAGCCAGTCCGCCGGCGAGTCGCCCTCGTCGTCGGCCTCCGGGTCGGGCGTCGGTACGGCGTTGAGCACCGTCCCCGCCCTGGTGTTCGCCACCAGCGGCGCGGCCAGCTCACCGTCGTCGGCCGAGGCGCCCCGGTCCGCGAGGACGCCGACCAGCAGGTCCACGTCGACGGGTGCGCCCAGGTCGGGCTCGGGCAGGTCGATGACGGAGAGCCGGACGACGTACGTGCCGGGCAGCGGGTCCGCCGACCACGGCTCGGCCCAGGGCCGCACCTCGCGCAGCGTGCAGCCCAGCGCCACGCTCGACGCCTTGCCGTCCACCGTCGGGGTCTGCGCCCCGGCGGTGCACGCCTGCCGTCGGCGCAGCCCGTCGAACACGTCGACGGTCCAGGTGGAGGCGCCGCTGCGTGCCTTCGGGAAGGTGACGGTGGCGCTGATCTCGTGCACCTGCCCGGCGGTCGCCGGGAACGACCAGTAGAGGTGGTCGCCGACCGAGGCGTCCACCCGCACCGGTTGGCCGGCCGTGATCGGGGTGGCGGTGAGGAACGAGGTGCCGGCCCGGGTCACCGGCGTGGCGCCCGGAGACGGGGTGGGGGCGGCCAGGGCCGCCCCGGGCAGCAGCGCGGCCCCACCGGCGGCGAGCAGCGCCGCGAGCGACCGGAACAGTGCGGTACGCATCAGTTCTCCCTCCAGGTGGCGACCCACCAGCGGGTGAGCAGGCCGGCGATCAGGCCGGTGAGCAGGCCGGCCACGGTGAGCAGGGCGAGCAGCACCCAGCCCCGGCCGAGGTCGGGCCCGTCCGGGGCTCCCGCGGCGGCGACCACGTCGATGGTCAGCTCCACCGGCATGCCGGGCGTCGCCGCGGTGCCCGGGCGTGCGGCGAACGAGTTGCTCACCACCAGGCAGACGGTGGTGGGCTCGACGACGGGCGTAGAGGTGTCGGCGGTCGCGTTCTCGTCGTCGGCGGTGTCCTCGTCGTCGGCTGTGGCCGACCAGCGCAGACCGGCGGAGAGCACGTCGGCCCGGCCGCTGCCCGCGTCGGCGCCACGGACGAGTTCCCGGCCATCCGATGCGGTGGCCCGCAGCAGCACCCCGTAGTCCCGGTTCACCGGCCGGTCCAGCGCCATGCTCACCGACGCGCGCAGCTCCTGCCCGGGGCGTACGGGCACTCGGTAGTAGCGGTGCTCGGAGAACGACTCCCGGTCGGCGTACACGCCCGGGGCGAGCAGCGGCGCGGAGTCACAGGCGTTCGCGCCGCCGACCACGGTCGGGGCCCGGGTGTGGGTGTCACCGGCCCGCTCGACGAGCTGTTTGATCCGGCCGGTGAGCTCGTCGGCGCTCTGCGCCGCGGTGTAGGTGCCTCCGGTCGCCCCGGCGATGCAGAGCAGCTGACGGCGTACCTTCTCGTCGGGCGCGAGACCGAGCGTGTCGACGACCAGGCTGGTGCCCTGCGCGGCCAGTTCCCGGGCCACCTGGCACGGGTCCGGTGGTGCGCAGGTGTCCTCCCCGTCGGTGATCAGCACGATCCGCCTGGTGGTGGCGCCGGTGCCCAGGTCCTGTGCGGCGGAGCGCAGCGCGAGCCCGACCGGGGTGAACCCGGTCGGTCGGAGCGTCGCTACCGCCGCCTTGGCCCGGGTCCGGTCGACCGGCCCGACCGGAACGATCTGTTGGGTGTCCTGGCAGCCGACCTTCTTGTCCTTGCCCTTGTAGGTCGCGCCGAGCACCCGGATGCCGAGCTGGGTCTCCTCCGGCAGCGCGTCCACCACGTCGTTGAACGCCTGCTGGGCCACCGAGATCCGGCTGCGCCCGTCGATGTCCGCGGCCCGCATCGAGCCGCTGACGTCGAGCACCAGCTCGACCCGGGGCGGCTCGGCCGCCTGCTCCTCGTCGGCCGCCGCCGGGACCGGCCCGGTCAGCGCGGTGGTCGCCAGCAGTCCGAGGAGGACGGCCGCCGATCGTCTGAAGTTGATCACGGCGGGCAGTGTAGTAAAATCCACTTTGGATGATCATTGGGGTGGTTGGTCGTCCCGGATGACCGGGGACGCGTGGACCCGGCCGGGTCAGGCGGGCGGGTCGAGCAGTGCGACCAGCCGCGTCGGCGCGATCTCCCGGTACGCGTCCCGACACAATTCGTCGATCTCGGCCCAGTCGACCGTGCCGTCCAGCCGTACGCCGACCCAACCCCGACCGCCGACGTAGGGCGGGCGGAAGAAGCGGGCCGGGTCGGCGGCGGTCAGCTCCGCCTGGGCGCCCGTCGGCGCGGCGCACCAGAGGTGGGGAAAGTCGTTCTGGTGGTGCCCGTCGGCGTGCAGAGTGACGAACACGCTCTTGTCCCGGACGAACCAGGTCGGTGACCCGTGGCTGGGCCGCTCGGTCACCTCGGGCAGCGCGAGGCAGATCGCCCGGACCCGTTCCAACAGCTCCACGGCACCCCGCCTCCCGTCACGATCCCGACGCCCACCACGGCGAGCCTAGTGCGTCGGGCCGGGTCGCCGGCAGCCCTCGAAGCGGCCTCCGTCGGCGTCGAGTCAGCCGGTTCGGGGGCGCTGGGTCCACGTCAGGTCACCCTCGGTCAACGGTCGGAGGGGAGACGTCGGCCCGGGTGGAATCCGTCGGAAATCTGACCCAAGTTGACCCGTTGTGCCGGTGGTGCGCGGTGGTTAAGCTCTTCATGCGCGCCCCAATCGCCCGCTTCCCCCGTGGCAGGCGATCGGGGCGCGCGTCTTCGTGTAAGAGGTCGGGCCCGCACGCGTGACGCGTGCGGGCCCGATTTTCCGTCGCGCTGTGCGGCGCGTCGCCTGCCGGTGCTTATATCCAGCGGCCGTCGAGCCACATTCGGGACAGCCAGTCCGAGTACGGGATCAGCCGTCCCACGAAAATCGGATAGAAGTACGCGAAGCACAACGCCACCAGCAGCACGTACGCCCCGGCCGCGATGCTGCCCACCAGCCGGCGTTCGTAGCCCGCGTCGCCGGGCACCAGGGCTGCCGTCTCACCCACGTCGCCGCCGGGCGGAGCGATCAGCGCGCCCAGCACGTACACCACGGCCAGCACCAGGAACGGCAGCGCCGGCGCGACGTAGAACGAGAACATCGTCCGGCCGTCGAGGGCGAACCAGAACCAGGGCAGCAGTCCGGCGGCCACGGTGAGCAGGATCGCGCCGGCCCGCCAGTCCCGTCGGGCGATGCCCAGCCAGACCAGCGCCACGAGGGCGGGCAGGAACGACCACCACAGCAGCGGGGTGCCGAGCAGCAGGATCTCCGAGGCGCAGGTCGGCGCCCCGCAGGCGCCGTCGCCGGACCAGTGGAACGCCACCGGCCGCCCGAGCAGCAGCCACTGCCACGGCCACGACTGGTACTTGTGCGGATCGTCGAGCTGGGCGTGGAAGCCGTACGCGGCGCGGTGGTACTCGAAGAGGTTGACCAGCGGGCCGATCACCGGGGTGTCGCTGAGCGGGGCGCTCGGGTAGGCCGACGCGAGCCGGTAGTAGCCGTCGTCGCTGAGCAGCCACCCCGACCAGGTGGCGAGGTAGGTGCCGACCATCAGCACGCCGGCCAGCACCAGCCAGGGCACCTCGTCGAGCAGGGTGTCCCGCCAGGGCCTGCGGACGCCCGCCGAGCGGCGGACCCCGACCTCCCAGAGGACCACGAACAGGGCGAACACCGGCACGAAGTAGAGCGCGCTCCACTTGACCGCGCAGGCGCAGCCGATCAGCACCCCGGCGGCGAGCCGCCACCACGGCCACGTGCGCCAGCCGGTCGGCGGCCGACCCGCGCGCCCCGGCAGACTCGGGTCGAGCCCGTCGTCCAGGGCGCGCGCCCAGCGCCGGCGGCGGGCGTCCCGGTCGAGCACCAGAGCGCCGAAGGCGGCCAGCACGAAGAACAGCAGGAAGATGTCGAGCAGCGCCGCGCGCGACAGCACCAGGTGGAAGCCGTCCAGCGCGAGCAGCAGGCCGGCCGCGCAGCCGAGCACCGTCGAGCGGAACAGCCGCCGACCGATGCGGACCAGCAGCAGTACCGACAGCGTGCCGATCACGGCCGCCGAGAACCGCCAGCCGAACTCCGGCGCGGTGGTGAACAGGTGCCCACCGACGGAGACCTTCGACTCCGCGTCCTGATAGCCGAAGGCCCACTCGCCGACGCCGATCAGCCACTTGCCCAGCGGGGGGTGCACCACGTACGACGGGCCGTTGTCCTTGTAGTTCCACTCGACGCCCCGGCTGATCAGCCCGTACGCGTCCTTGGCGTAGTACGTCTCGTCGAAGATCTTGCCCTTGGGGCTGGACAGGCCCATGAAGCGCAGGATCCCCGCGATCACCACCACCACTGCGGTGGCGAGCCACGAATACGGGTCCATCCGGGTGTCGACGGTGGCGAACCGGCGGCGGACCACGGCGGATATGCCCCCGCCGTCGGCACGTGGTGCCGTCGGTTCCTGGTGGGGGCTGGGTTCGCCGGACACCTCGACCGTGTCTGCCGGGTCGGCGCTCGGGCTCTGCGCTGTCGACGCACTCGTCACCCGGCGATCGTAGGCTGCCAGGGTGTCCTGTGGCGCCCGTCGTCCCTGATACCGGTATTCGCTGTCGATGAAGGAGACGATGTCGTGGGTGAAATGTCCGAAGCTGGGCGCCTGATCCTGCTCGGTGCCCCGCTCGGCAACCCCGCCGACGCCTCGGTGCGGTTTCGGGAAGTGCTGGCCAGCGCCGACGTGGTGGCCGCCGAGGACACCCGCCGCCTGACCCGGCTGGCCCGCGACCTCGACATCACCGTCGGAGGCCGGATCGTCTCCTATTTCGAGGGCAACGAGGAACGGCGTACGCCCGAACTGGTCGAGGTCATCCTCGGCGGGTACGTGGTGGCGCTGGTGACCGACGGGGGCATGCCGAGCGTCTCGGATCCGGGTTACCGGCTGGTCCGGGCCGCGTTGGACGTCGGGGCGCCGGTCACCGTGGCCCCCGGGCCAAGCGCGGTGACCACCGCCCTCGCCGTTTCCGGGCTGCCCTGCGACCGGTTCTGCTTCGAGGGGTTCCTGCCCCGCAGTGGGGGTGCCCGCCGGTCCCGGCTGCGCGCGCTCGCCGCCGAGGAGCGCACCCTCGTCTTCTTCGAGGCGCCGCACCGGATCGGCGCGGCGCTCGCCGACCTGGCCGAGACGTTCGGCGCGGACCGGCCGGCCGCGCTCTGCCGGGAACTCACCAAGACCTACGAGGAGGTGCTCCGCCGCCCCCTCGGCGAGTTGGCCCGGTGGGCCGCCGAGGGCGATCCGCGCGGGGAGATCACCCTGGTGGTGGCCGGCTCGCCGGTGACCGCGCCGGAACGCCCCGACGACGACACCCTGCGCGCGGCCGTCGCCGAGCGGGAGGCCGCCGGCCGGTCCCGTCGGGACGCCATCACCGATGTCGCCACCGAATACTCGCTGCGCCGCCGTGAGGTCTACACGATCGTGCACAGCTGACCCAGCGGCGTATTCACCACGCGGCGGCGAGGAAGCCGAGGGTGATCAGCGCCGGGCCGGCGAGAGCCGTGGCCACCGCCCAGCGGCGGTGTCGCCGGCCGGGCAGCCGGGCCGACCCCGTCCACCGGACGATGCCGGCGGCGCAGCCGAGCACCGCCAGCAGCCCGGGCAGCCAGCGCAGGTGTCGGCCCGCGCCGGTGTCGGCGTACGCGGTGTCGCCGTCCGGGCCGGTCATCCGTGCCCGCAGCGCCGCCCCGGGCGCGCCACCTGAGGCGGGTACGCCGCTGACCCGTACCCCGTGGGCCAGGAACCGCCCGTCGTCGGCCGTGAAGATGCCCCGGCACCGCTGGGTGAGACCGCCTCCGGTGCAGTGGTCGATCACCACCGTGCCGTCGCGCGCGTGCCCGACCGCGAGCCAGAACGGGCCGGCGCTGACCCAGGCGAAGAAGGCCGCGACCAGGCTCAGCAGCACCAGCGCGGTCAGTCCGGGCAGCGGGTCCGGCAACGCGGTCGTCCGCGACGAGGGACGGCGAGCCCGGCGCTGGGGGGCGGCGACCTCGCGGACGGGGGTGCCGTCCCAGTGCACCTGCTCGATCGGCGCCCAGAACGTGCCCTCGTCGTCCGGTGGCCGGTCCCCGTCGACCCGGTGAGCAGTTCGGCGACGGCTCTGCTGGCGTACCGGCACCCGACGCGGCACCGCGTCCACCGGCGCCCCGGTGGTCGGCTCCACCTCGACCGGGGCCCGGGTTGCCGGCTGCGCCTCGACCGCCGTTCGGGCCGGTTCGCGCGCCGCCGGCGCGACGTCGGCCGACGCGCCCGGCGGGTTCGGCGGCTTCGGGCGGGCCGGGCTGGGCACGGGCGCCGTCGGGCTGGGTCGCGCCGGGGTGGGGGCCGGCGCGGCCGGCGTGGGCCGGGCCGGGGTGGCGGCGAGTTCCGTCGAGGTGTCCCGCCGTGGCGCGGCCGCCCGCCCGGACGGCGTGGGCCGCTGGTGGCCGGGCCGATCGGGTTCGGCGGCGGGGACTAGCCGGGGTTGCGGCGCGACCCCGGCGGCCCGGGGTGAGCCGGGCTCGTCGCCGCCGGTCGGCCCGGTGGGACGCTCGTCGTGGTCCCGGGCCGCTCCTCTGCCAGTCACGACGTTCATTGCACACCGGCAGCGGAGGCAGATCGGGCAGCTGGACCGCGTGTCGACGACAAATCGGACCAATGGGCGGGGTGGTCGATCCGGTCCGGCCGCCCGGCACCCCCCATTGGTTCGCGGACGCCCCGGGCGGGTCACTAGGCTTGCTGCTCATGAGTCACGTTCTCGCGGCAGTGGCCTGGCCGTACGCCAACGGCCCCCGCCACATCGGCCACGTCTCCGGTTTCGGCGTTCCCTCCGACGTCTTCGCCCGGTACATGCGGATGGCCGGCCACGACGTGCTCATGGTCTCCGGCACCGACGAGCACGGCACCCCCATCCAGGTGCAGGCCGACGCCGACGGGGTGACCCCGCGCGAGCTGGCCGACCGGTACAACAGGGTGATCGTCGAGGACCTGCACGGCCTCGGGCTCTCCTACGACCTCTTCACCCGCACCACCACCCGCAACCACTACGCGGTGGTGCAGGAGCTGTTCGAGGGGATGTACCGCAACGGCTACATCGTGCCGAAGACCACCATGGGCGCGATCTCGCCGTCCACCGGGCGCACCCTGCCCGACCGGTACATCGAGGGCACCTGCCCGATCTGCGGGTACGACAGCGCGCGCGGCGACCAGTGCGACAACTGCGGCAACCAGCTCGACCCGATCGACCTGATCGACCCGAAGTCGCGGATCAACGGGGAGACCCCGAAGTTCGTCGAGACCGAGCACTTCTTCCTGGACCTGCCCGCCCTGGCCGACGTGCTGCGCCAGTGGCTGGACACCCGGGAGGGGTGGCGGCCCAACGTGCTGCGGTTCTCCCGCAACCTGCTCGACGACCTCCAGCCGCGGGCGATCACCCGGGACCTGGAGTGGGGCGTGCCGATCCCGCTGGACGGTTGGCGGGATCGCTCCGACAAGCGGATCTACGTCTGGTTCGACGCGGTGATCGGTTACCTGTCCGCCTCGATCGAGTGGGCCCGCCGCTCCGGCGACCCGGAGGCGTGGCGCAGGTGGTGGTCCGCCGACGGGGAGGGCAAGGACGCCCGGTCGTACTACTTCATGGGCAAGGACAACATCGTCTTCCACTCGGTGATCTGGCCGGCGCTGCTCTCCGGGTATTCCGGCGAGGGCTCCCGCGACGGCGAGCCGGGGGCGCTGGGCGAGCTCAACCTGCCCACCGAGGTGGTCTCCAGCGAATACCTGACCATGGAGGGGCGCAAGTTCTCCTCGTCCCGCAAGGTGGTCATCTACGTCCGCGACTTCCTGGAGCGCTACGACGCCGACGCGCTGCGCTACTTCATCGCCGCCGCCGGCCCGGAGAGCAACGACACCGACTTCACCTGGGCCGAGTTCCTGCGCCGCAACAACGACGAGCTGGTCGCCGGCTGGGGCAACCTGGTCAACCGGTGCGTCTCGATGGCCGCCAAGAACTTCGGGGCGATCCCGTCGATCGACCCGGCCGGCCTCACCGAGGCCGACGAGGCGCTGCTCGCCGTCGCCCGCGCCGGGTTCGACACGGTCGGCGACCTGATCGGCCGGCACCGGCAGAAGCAGGCCATCGGCGAGGCGATGAAGGTCGTCGCCGAGGCCAACAAGTACCTCTCCGAGCAGGCGCCGTGGAAGCTCAAGGCCGAGGCCGACAAGCCCCGCCAGGGCACCATCCTGCACGTCGCCCTCCAGGTGGTCAGCGACGCCAACACGCTGCTCACCCCGTTCCTGCCGCACTCCGCGCAGCAGGTGCACGAGCTGCTGGGCGGCACCGGCGTGCACGCGCCGATGCCGGTCATCGAGCAGGTCGACGACCTGGACGGCGGGCCGGCGTACCCGGTGCTGACCGGGGACTACACGGTGGGCGCGCGCTGGGAGTCGGTGCCACTGGAGGCCGGTCGGCCGCTGGCCGCGCCGAAGCCGGTGTTCCGCAAGCTCGACCCGTCGATCGTCGACGAGGAGCTGGCCCGACTGGCCGGCTGATCAGCGAACGGCGCGCGGCGGTGGGCTCTCGGACCGCCGCGCGCCGTCACATCACGTACCGGGTGTCCCTGATCTGGTCGTCGCTCACCTCGGCGCCCGGCGCCCAGGTCTCGTAGACGCCCCGGTCGTGGCACTGCGCGCCGGTGGCGATCACCGCGTCCGGGTCCGGGAAACGCAGCCGTAGCCGCAGCCAGCCGGCCTCCTCGCGCAGCACCAGGCACGACACGCCCCGCCACTGCGCGAACCGGACCCGGCGGGCCACCGCGTCCACCGGATAGCGGGCCGCCCGGGTCATCGCCAGCACCCGGAACCCCCCGGGCAGGTCGGCCACCGCCTCGTACTCCGTGTCGCCGTAGAGGCCGACCAGCTGGGTGGAGCGCGGGGCGTCGCCGGTCGGCACGTACTCCTGGTCGGGGGAGAGGCCCGGCACCGCGGCCAGCAGGTGCCGCCACTGCGGGCCCACCATCCGCAGCCACGCGCGCTGCTCGGCCTGGTAGCTGTAGAGCACCACCTCGACGCCCTCGGCGGGATAGGCGACGAGCGTCGCGTTCGCCGGCATCGGCAGGTCGGCGAAGTCCCGGGTGATGAACTCGGGGATGAGCTGGCCGTTGCTCGGCACGAAACCGGTGCCCAGCACCGGCGGGCCCAGCCGGTCCCGGGACGCCAGCGCCGTCAGCCCCCGGTGCGCCTCGCCCACCGGCACGTCGTAGTCGCCCGGGTCGGCGGCCCGCCAGCGCAGCGCGTACGCCACGTCCGAGCCGTCCCGCCCGACGTCGCCGTCGGTGCGCAGCACCGTGGTCGTCGACGGCGTACGCAGGTGCGCCACGTCGTGCTCGCGATAGCAGAAGCCGTGCGGCAGCCAGCCCCGCACGTACCCGGCGAGCTGCCGGCCGGAGAGCACCTTCACCATCCGGGTGCCGCGCCGGATGATCGCCGAGGCACGCATCGCGGCCAACACCGGGTCACCCGCCGCGGACGGCTGCTGGCTGAGCTGGTGTACGTGCGACCAGCCGTGTTCCCGGTGCGCCGGCATCATCAGCGGTGTCTCCGGCTCCTCGGCCGGCACGACGGCACCGTGCACCGCGCTCACCTCCGTGACGTGCACGAACCGACGCCACGGCAGGGCGCTGCCCGGACGCGGCGCCCGCTCGAAGCCGGCCACCTCCTCGGCGCTGAACAGCTCGTACGCGGCGCCCCGGGCGATCTCCTCAGCCGGGTAGACGCCGCCGCCGAACGCCACGTGCAGCCCGGTACGTTCGCTGCGCTCGCTCACCCGGCGACGGTAGAGTCGCGCGGCGTAGTCGAGGTGAACGCCGGGTGGCGGGCGGATGGACGGCCCCGGTGTGTGATGCTGTCGCTGATGAGCGAGCCGACTGAAACCCGCCGCGAGCGTGCCGCCCGGCGGGCCGGAGAGTTCCCGCCCGCCCCCGAGCCGCTGCCCCGGCCGGTGCTGGACAGCCACACCCACCTGGACATCACCGTCAGCGAGGCTGGCGTGCCCGGTGGCGGGCCGTCCGACGACCCGGTCGCCACGGCGATCACGGTGGCCACCAAGGTCGGCGTGGACCGGCTGGTCCAGGTGGGCGTGGACGTGGCCTCCTCGCGGTGGGGCGCGGACATCGCCGAGGCGTATCCCGCCGTGCTGGCCACCGTGGCGCTGCACCCCAACGAGGCGCCCCGGCTGGCCGACCTCGACGAGGCGCTGCGGGAGATCGAGTCGCTGGCCGCCCGCGACCGGGTCCGGGGGATCGGCGAGACCGGCATGGACTTCTTCCGTACCGGCGACGAGGGGCGCGCGGCACAGGAGACGAGCTTCCGGGCGCACATCGCCATCGCCAAGCGGTACGGCCGGACGCTTGTCATCCACGACCGGGATGCGCACGCCGACGTGCTGCGGATCCTCGACGACGAGGGCGCACCGGACACGGTGGTGCTGCACTGCTTCTCCGGTGACGCCGAGTTCGCCCGCGAGTGCGTGCGCCGGGGCTACCTGCTCAGCTTCGCCGGCACCGTCACCTTCGGCAGCGCCACCGCCCTGCGCGAGGCCGCCGCGCTCACCCCGCTGGACCAGATCCTGGTGGAGACCGACGCCCCCTACCTCACCCCGACCCCGCACCGTGGCCGGCCGAACGCCTCGTACCTCATCCCGCTCACCGTCCGGTCCCTCGCCGCGACCACCGGCAGCGACCTGGACGAGCTGTGCGCGGCCATCTCCGCCACCGGCGACCGGGCGTTCGGCCCGTGGTGAGCCCGGCCCGGCGGTCGGTCCCGACGACGCCGCTACGCTGCCAGCCATGACCGGTCTCCTCGGCCCGGCGGAGATCCGGGAGCTGGCCGCCCGGCTGGGCGTCGCGCCCACCAAGAAACTCGGCCAGAACTTCGTGCACGACCCGAACACGGTGCGGCGGATCGTCACGGCCGCCGGCCTGACCCCCGACGACGTGGCCCTGGAGGTGGGCCCGGGGCTCGGCTCACTCACCCTGGGGCTGCTGCCGGTCGCCGGGCACCTGCACGCCGTGGAGATCGACCCGACACTCGCCGGTGCGCTGCCGGAGACCGTCGCCAGGCACGCCGGGGCGGACGCCGCCCGGCTCACCGTGCACCGCGCCGACGCGCTCCGGGTCAGCGCCGCCGAGCTGGCTGACCCGCCGCCGACCGCGCTGGTCGCGAACCTGCCCTACAACGTCGCCGTACCGGTGGTGCTGTACCTTCTCGCCGAGCTGCCCACCCTCCGGCACGGCCTGGTGATGGTGCAGAAAGAGGTCGCCGACCGGCTCGTCGCCGGTCCCGGCTCGAAGGTGTACGGCATCCCGTCGGTCAAGCTCGCCTGGTACGCCCACGCCCGAAGCGCCGGTAAGGTGCCGCCGAACGTGTTCTGGCCGGTGCCCAACGTCGACTCCGGTCTGGTCGCCTTCACCTGCCACGAACCGCCCCGCGCCGACGTGCCGCGGGAGCGGGTCTTCGCCGTCGTGGACGCGGCGTTCGCGCAGCGCCGAAAGACCCTGCGCGCCGCGCTGGCCGGCTGGGCCGGTGGCCCGGACCGGGCCGCCGCCGCGCTGACCGCCGCCGGCGTCGACCCCGGGGCCCGGGGGGAGTCACTGACCGTCGAGCAGTTCGCCGCCATCGCCGCGTCGGCCCCGGCCGGTACGGTGGCCGCGAAGTAGGCTGACGCCGTGTCCGCCGACTCCGCCGAGGAGCTGATTTTGAGCAAGCCGTTCGACATTCGCCTGCGCACGCGGGACCTCACCCCGTGACCGAGGCCTGGCGACCGGACGACGAGGACGATCGACGCGGGGCCATCGGTCCGGTGCGGGTCCGGGTGCCCGCCAAGGTCAACCTGCACCTCGGGGTGGGCCCGCTGCGCCGCGACGGCTACCACGAGCTGAACACCGTCTATCACGCCATCTCCATCTACGACGAGCTGACCGCCCGCCGGGGCGACACGCTGGCGTTGACCATGGAGGGCGAGGGCACTGGCGAGCTGGCGCTGGACGACTCCAACCTGGTGATCCGCGCCGCGCACGCGCTGGCCGGGTACGCGGGGGTGCTGCCGCACGCCCGCCTGCACCTGCGCAAGCAGATCCCGCTCGCCGGCGGGCTGGCCGGCGGCAGCGCCGACGCGGCCGCCGCGCTGGTGGCCTGTGACGCGCTGTGGGGCACCGGGCTGTCCCGCGACGAACTGGCCGGGATCGCCGCCGACCTGGGCTCCGACGTGCCGTTCTTGATCTACGGCGGCACCGCGCTGGGCACCGGCCGGGGTGAGGCGGTCAGCCCGGTGCTGGCCCGAGCCACCTCCTGGCACTGGGTCGTGGCGATCGCCGACAGCGGCCTGTCCACCCCGGCCGCGTACCGCGAGCTGGACCGGCTGCGCGACTCCGGCGCCGCCGGCGCCCCGCTGGGCAGCACCGACGCTCTGCTGGGTGCGCTGCGTCAACGCGACCCCCGGGTCCTCGCCCGTACGCTCGGCAACGACCTGCAGGACGCCGCGCTGGCCATGCGGCCCGCGCTGGCCGACACCCTCAAGGCCGGCGAGGCAGCCGGCGCGCTCACCGGCATCGTCTCCGGCTCCGGCCCGACCTGCGTCTTCCTCGCCGCCGACGCCGCCGACGCCGAGCGGATCGCCGCCGAGCTGACCAGCGCCGGGGTGTGTCGGGAGGCACGGGTCGCGCACGGGCCCGTGGTGGGCGCGCGCGTCGGCTGACGTCGCGTCCCGGACGGCCCGCGCGGCGGGGGTGGCCGGGACGTCCGCGTACCCTTGGGTTCAGGCGTCCCGAGGTGCCCGCCGGCACCCGGACGCCTTGATCTTGAAGGGTGGAACGTGGCCAACATCGTCAATCTGGACCGGGTGTCCAAGGGGTACGGCGCCGCCGGGCGGCTGCTCACGGACGTCTCGCTCGGCCTGGACGACGCCGACCGGATCGGTGTGGTCGGCCTCAACGGCGCCGGCAAGTCCACCCTGCTGCGCCTGCTCACCAAGCAGGAGGAGCCCGACGACGGCCGGGTCACCCACCGCCGTGACCTGCGCGTGCTCTGGCTACCGCAGCAGCTCACCCTCGCCCCGGACGCCACCGTCCGGGACGTCGTGCTCGGCACCGCCTGGCTCGGTGAGGGCATGGGCGCCGAGCACGAGTGGGCCGGCGACGCCGGCGTCCGCAACATCCTCGACGGCCTCGGCATGCCGCACCTCGGCCTCGACCAGCCGGTCGGCCCGATGTCCGGTGGCGAACGGCGGCGGGTGGCGCTCGCCGCGCTGCTCGTCCGCGACTCGGACCTGCTGATCCTCGACGAGCCCACCAACCACCTCGACGTCGGCGGTGTCGACTGGCTGGCCCGGCACCTGGTCGGCCGCAAGGGCGCCCTCGTCGTGGTCACCCACGACCGGTGGTTCCTGGACGCGGTCTGCACCACCACCTGGGAGGTCGGCGACCAGACCGTCCGGGCGTACGAGGGTGGCTTCGCCGCCTGGACCCTCGCCCGCGCCGAGCGTGAACGCGTCGCCGCCGCCACCGAGGCCCGCCGGCAGAACCTGCTCCGCAAGGAGATCGCCTGGCTGCGGCGCGGGCCGCCCGCCCGCACCTCCAAGCCGCAGTTCCGCATCGACGCCGCGAACGCGCTGATCGCCGACGTGCCGCCCGCCCGCGACACCATGTCCCTGCAGCGCATGGCCGTCTCCCGGCTCGGCAAGCAGGTGTACGAGCTGGAGAACGTCGAGCTGCACGCCGGGCCGAAGGAGATCCTGCGCGACGTCACGTGGCTTGTCGGCCCCGGTGACCGGATCGCCATCCTCGGCGCCAACGGCGCCGGCAAGACCACCCTGCTGCGGATGCTCGCCGGCATCACCCGCCCCGACGGCGGCCGCCTCGGCACCGGCTCGACGGTGCGACCGGCGTTCCTCTCCCAGGAACTCGTCGAGCTGCCCGGGCACCTGCGGGTGCTGGAGGCCGTCGAGGAGGTCGCCCGCCGGGTCCAGCTCGGCGACCGGGAGGTCTCCGCCGCCCAGCTCGCCGAGGTCTTCGGGTTCGACGACCGCCGGCTCTGGACGCCCGTCAGCGACCTCTCCGGCGGTGAGCGTCGCCGGTTGCAGATGCTGCGGCTGCTCGCCGGCGAGCCCAACGTGCTGCTCTTCGACGAGCCCACCAACGACCTGGACACCGACACGCTGGCCGCGCTGGAGGACCTGCTCGACTCGTGGCCCGGCACGATCATCGTGGCCAGCCACGACCGCTACCTCATCGAACGCGTCACCGACACGGCGTACGGGATGTTCGGCGACGGCCGGCTCGTGCACCTGCCCGGTGGCGTCGACGAGTACCTCGCCCGGACCGCCGAGCGAGCCGGCGCCACCCGGGCGGGCGGCACCGGCCCGGTCGCGCCGGCCGGGCCCACCGCGGGTGGCATGTCCGCCGCCGAGGTGCGCCAGGCCCGCAAGGAGCTGACCCGGATGGAACGGCAGCTCGGCAAGCTCGACCAGCGCGAGGTGACCCTGCTCGACCAACTCGCCGCCGACGCCACCGACTACGCCCGCGTCGCCGAGCTGGACACCCAGCTCAAGGATCTGCGCGCCGAACGGGAACGGATCGAGGAGACCTGGATGACCCTCGCCGAGGACCTGCCCGAGGGCTGAGCGGGCCGGGCACGCCGGCGCGGGGGCCGTGTGCGGCGTCACACCGACACATGCGGAACAATCGTCGGCGACACCTCACCCTTGGAGACCCAGACATGGCCCACACCCCCATCAACCACCCCGCGCGGCCGATCTACCGGGCGATCGGCGGGCTGACCGGTCTGTACCTGGTGGTCTTCGGCGTGCTCGGCATCATCACGAGCGCCGGCAACGAGATCCTCGCCCAGGACGACACCCGCGTCCTCGGCCAGGGCGCCAACCTCGGCTTCTCGCTGCTCTGCGTGCTGCTCGGGCTCGTCGTGCTGGTCGGCACCGCGCTCGGCCGCAACATCGACGTGGCGATCAACCAGTGGATGGCGTACGCCCTGATGGTGATCAGCCTGGCCGGTCTGGCCTTCATCCGGACGGACGCCAACTTCTTCAACTTCAGCATCTTCACCGTGATCGTCGTGATGACGGCCGCCCTGGTGCTGCTCATGGCCGGCATGTACGGCAAGGTCGGCACGGAGGATGAGGCGGAGGCGTTCCAGAAGGCTCGTCTCGTTCTCTGAGTCTCTTCCGGTGTGTGGTTTTCGCCGGAGCCCGAGCTGCTCCGGGCGGTCAGGCTTGATCCCTGCCCCGACGCCGCCCCCGGGCCACATGCAACCAAGAAGAAACCCGGCCCCCCCGGCCGGCAGT
>NZ_JBEXHY010000118.1:0-15446 GCF_040608295.1 Micromonospora sp. NPDC005197
ACACGGCCGGCCCGTAAACTTAACACAACACCCGACGGGCGGGGGTCGCTGTATATATCTCCCCCCCCCCCGGGGGGTATGGGGGGGGGGGCCGGGGGGTGGGGGCGCGGGGCCGGCCCCCACCGCACCATCGACTGCCGACGCGCCGCGTCGAGAGGGGTCCCCGCCGTCAGGAGTCGGCGGGGACCCCGCTGTCGAGTTGCCCGATCATCGGCGCCAGCAGGTCGTTGAGTTCCCGGGCCAGGTGACCGCGCAGACCATGCCGCCGTCCCACGGACTGCGTTCGCAGGTCGCCGAGATGATGCGCCGGTGCCACAGGACGAAGCCGGGCGACAGCTCGCTGGCCACCCGCCAGGCCGTCGCGGCGAACGCGACCGGCGCGAAGTCGCCCCACGTCTCGGCGAATTCGTCGATCCGGCGGAGCACCTCGGCCTCGTAGCGACCGTGCCCGCCGGTGCCGTGCTCGCGGTCGAACTGCTCGTCCACCCAGAAGGCGCGCGGTTCCCGCATCCTCGACCCCGTTCTCGACAACCGTCAGCACCCCGGTCGCACGAGTGCCACGCCACTATCCCACCATGATGCAGAACGGGTGGCCGGCCGGGTCGGCGTACACGCGCAACGGCTCGTCCGGGTCCTCGATCCGGTCGTAGCGCAGCCGGCCGCCGAGGCGCAGCACACGCTCGTGTTGAACCAGCAGCTCGTCGACGGAGTCCACGGTCAGGTCCAGGTGTAGCTGTTGTGGCACGTCGTTCTTCGGCCACGTCGCCTCGGGCAGGTCGTCGATTTGCTGGAACGCGATCTGTGGGCCACCGTCCGGGGACCTGAGCACCAACCAGTCACGGCCGCGCTCGTCGGGTCGGCCGTCCACGGGTGGCTCGTCGCCGGGTCGATAGACGAAGCCCATGAGCTGCCGGTAGAACTCCGCCAACTTCCGCACGTCGGTGCCGTCGAGCACCACCGACGTCAGCCGCGGAACGCTCTCCTGGTCGATCATCCTCCATCACCTCCGGACGCCATTGTGGTCGCGCCCTGCCCCCGTCGCACCCGCAGCCGCCGCGTGCTTGACACGCACCCCACTGCAGAGTGGACGATTCAGCGTGCGGATTCTCGTGGTGGGTGGCAGTGGCCTGATCGGCGCGCACGTCGCGGAGGTGCTGCGCGAGCGCGGTCATGCCACGACCGCGGTGGCGCGTACCGCCCAGCAGGGAGTCGACCACCTGCTCGACGTCGAGTCCGCCTCGATCGACGACCTGCGGTCGCTGCTCGCCGGTCACGACGGCGTCGTGTACGCCACCCGGACCGACGAGCAGCGGCCGCTGCCCACGCCGATCTACCCGCAGTTCCGGCGCGACAACGTCGATCCGGTGGTACGCCTGTTCACCGCCGCCCGCGCCCAGGGCCTCACCCGTGGCGTGATCATGGGCTCGTACTACACGTACTTTGACCGGTCGCACCCGCAGTGGCGGCTCGCCGAGCGGCACACGTACATCCGCTGCCGCCTGGAGCAGGCCCGGGAGGGGCGCGCCGCCGCCGGTGCGGGGCTGCCGGTCGCCGTACTCGAATTGCCCTTCGTCTTCGGTCGGGCCGGCGACCGGCTGCCGAACTGGGCCGGTCCGCTGGACCGGTGGGCGCGCTCGCGTACACCTCTGGTCGTGCCGACCGGCGGAAGCGCGGCGGCTTCGGCGCGCAGCGTGGCCGAGGTCGCGGCCGACGCCCTGGAGCAGGCCAGCGGCGCGGACATTCCGGTCGCCGACGAGAACCTCACCTGGCACGACATGATCGCGCGCATCGCCGACGCCGTCGGCCGACGCCGCAGGGTCGGCCGGCTACCGGCCGGCGCGGCACGCACGGCCCTGCGGCTCGGCGGCGCGTTGCAGGCCCTCAGTCGCAAGGAGTCCGGGATCAATCCCACCTACCTCGCCGACCTCCTGCTCACGGAGTTGTTCATCGAGCCGACGACCGGCCGCGCGCTGGACCCGGCGCTGCGCGAGACCTTCCCTGGCTAGCCGGTTGGGCGCGCGAGGAACGCCGTCTTGACGTCGGCGGAGAACCCGCAGGCGCGGTAGAACGCGTGGGTGGCCGGGTTCTGCGACCCCGTCATCAGCATCGCCTTGTAGCAGCCGGCGTCCCAGGCGGCCTGGAGCGTGCCGGCCATGATCTGCCGACCGAGCCCGGTGCCGCGCCGCGACTGCTCGACGACCACGTTCTCGATGACGGCGTACGGCGATGCCGACCGGCTGAGGTTGGGGATCACGTTGAGGTACGTCGTGGCGACGACGACCCCGTCCAGGTCGAGGACGAACAGACGCAGCCCGGGTGAGCCGAGGATCTGCGCGAAGGCCGCCGCATCGGTGCCGTCGTCCAGCACCGGATCGTCCGGGTTCAACTGCCGGTACAGGTGGATGATCTGCGCGAAGTCGTCGGGCCGGGCCGCACGGAACATGCCGCGAGCGTAACGAAGGCGGCGGTCGCCGTGAGCGCCGCGCTCAGTGGCAGTGCTGCGGCGAAGCCGCGCCGACCGGACCGACTCCCCAAGATCTGCGCAACTTCGGGGATATCGTGGTCTCCCTGCGCCGGGAGGCCGCAACAACCCTGAAGTTGTTGGCTCCACCAGTGGCGGTGCCGCCCTGACTCCTCCTCCCGTGGGTCGCGCTGCCGATGCTGCACGGTGTCGCCCTCGTCGCCCATCCCCGCCGGCCGGGTTTCGTCGCGCTGCGCGTGACGGCCACCGGCACCGCCGGCAACACCGTGACGCAGACGGTGCTGCTGGCCTACCGGACCGCGTGACGGGTGGAGTCCGGGGCGGCGGTAACCACCCCGGACTCCACCGCCCGTGCTGTCGGCGACACTCACGTCGTACGCCAGCGTGACGTGTTGTCCAGCATTGGTCCCGGCTCCCGCCTCCGGGCAACCGCACGATCATGTGTGCGAGGCTGGCGCGGTGACCGACTTCGACATCCGCGCGGCCACCCCGGCCGACGCCGAGTTCCTGGTGGACATGCTCGTCGAGGCCGTGAACTGGCTGCCCGAGCGCGACTGGCCTCGCGAGCGGATCCTGGCGGATCCCGCGCTGGCCCACTACGTCACGGGGTGGATGCGACGCACCGACGTCGGTGTGGTCGCGGTCGACCCCGCTCACCGGCCGCTCGGCGCCGCCTGGTTCCGGCACCTGAGCGCCGAAGATCCCGGCTACGGGTACGTCGCCGACGACGTGCCGGAGCTGACCATCGGTGTGCGGCGAGACTGGCGAGGGCGGGGTGTGGGCCGGGCGCTGCTGCGCGCCGTCCTGGACGCCGCGCGGGACCGCGGCATCCGTACCGTGTCGCTGAGCGTGGAGCGGGCGAACGCCGCCGCCCGTCTCTACGCGTCCGAAGGGTTCCGCACTGTCGAGTCGTTCACGGACGCGGACACCATGGTCGCCGAGGTCGGGGCCTGACTCTCGCGGCTCAGCGGAGGTGCTCGGCCAGTCCGACGATGATGCCCTCCGGGCCACGCAGGTAACAGAGCAGGAAGATGTCCTCGTAACGCTCGACCTCCCCGACGAGTTCGGCCCCATGCGTACGCAGTCGGGCGATGACGTCCTCGATGTCGTCGACGGCGAACATGATCCGACGGATCCCCAGGGTGTTCGCGGGCGCGTTCTCCGGTGCGGGGCTGATCGCCTTCGGCGTGTGGAACATCGCCAGCTCGACCTTGCCGTGACCGTCCGGGGTCCGCAGCATCGCGACCTCCTGGCGGACGTCGTCGATGCCGATCACACGCTCCACCCACCGTCCCTCGACCGGCCCCCTGCCCTCCAGCTCCATGCCGAGTTCGACGAAGAACGCGATGACAGCGTCGAGGTCGTTGACGACAATGAGGACGTTGTCCATCCGCTGGATCGCCATGCGGGATCTCCTCGCTCTGGTGCGCCGCCGTGGTCGCATCCTCCCCCGAGACGAAGCCACCAGCGGGTTCTCGACACGGAAAGGGTCCCGACTGGTTTTTCTCTCGCCGTGCGACGCCTGGGCCGCGCTCGCTCGAAGGCGGCTGCGTCAACGCCACACCCTCCCGACGTGGGGCGGCATGGCTGGCAGGCTGCCCTCCCGGGATCGACCTCGGCGGGGAGTACAACCGGGTGTGCGATCATCGGGTCGTGGATGACCGGCTCCCAGGCGCGGTGGCGAGCACGGCCGATGACCTGAGCGGCAGAGGCGATGTCGCCCAGCCGGGCGTCGTGTCGCTTGGCACCGCCCTCCGGCGTTGGGCCCTTGGCCTCACCATGGGAACTCTCCTCGTCCTGGCGCTGTCCTAATTCTACTCCGACGGGATGCTCGCGATTCTCAGCGCGTTGGGCTTCCTGCATCGCACGGATGACCGACGGTCACGGTGGGCACTGGGCTCAGCGGTGCTGATCGCAGTGCCAGCGGCCCTTGCCGCTGCGGTGCTGTTGAAAGGGTCGCTACCGCAGCCCTGGGACGGCATCCTGTTCGCCGCACTCGGCGCTCTGCTCGGAAGCGTCGCCTACGCTGCCGTCACCCAGATCCGGCCAGGGACACGCTGACCACCCACCGGGGTCATCGTGGCCAACCAGGCTGTCGCCCCTCCACGTCGCGGGCAGCTGGCACCCGAACTCCGGTTGGGGCGTCCGATGTTAGGTTCGCTGGCATGACGCGGCAGATCACGGCCAGCGAGTTTCACGCGGCCGAGGGTGTGGAGGACTGGCGCTCCCTGTATCACCTGGTCTCCGCTCACTTCCCCACCGGTTCGTTGACCGAGGGCATCGCGTTCGTCGATGAGATCGGCCGCCTCACCGACGAGGCCGAGCAGCGGATTCTGACCATCGACGTACGCGGCACCGGCGTGACGGTGTCCCTGTCCCGGCGCGATGCCGGGCTGGCCAGGCGGATCTCGGCCGCCGCCAGGGAGCGGGGCCTCTCCGCCGATCCGACCGCCGTGCAGGTCATCAACCTCACCCTCGACGCGCTCGTCAGCGCGGAGGTGCTGCCGTTCTGGCGTGCGGTGCTCGGCTACTCCCAGATCGGCGACGACTACCTCTACGACCCGTCGCGCCGCGGCCCCGGGTTCGGCGTGCAGCAGATGGACGTGCCGCGCCCGCAACGGAACCGCATGCATCTCGACATCGCTGTTCCGCACGATCAGGCCGAGGCGCGCATCGCCGCCGCCCTGGCCGCCGGCGGCCAGCTGGTTTCCGACGCGCACGCGCCGATGTGGTGGGTTCTGGCCGACGCGGAGGGCAACGAGGTGTGCGTCGCCACCTGGGTCGGCCGCGACCTCAGAGCGTCCGGGGCGATCTGCGCTGCGGGTCCGAGCACCCGCCAGCAGCACGGTCCCCCACGGCTTCTGGCTGCCCAATAGGGTCGGCGGCATGACGCCAGCCCCTGCCACCACCGCCTTCGACTCGCTCCGCCTCGACGCGGTGCCCGACCAGCAAGCGCTGCGCCGGGCCTACGACCTCCCCAGCGAGGCGGCCGTGCGGAAACAGATGACCGAACTCACCGAGCAGACCCGGCGGTTGATCGGCTGTGCGGCGCTTGTCCTGATCGGGAGCGTGGACGCCGAGGGCAACTGCGACGTCTCCCCGCGCGGCGGCCCCGCCGGGTTCGTGGCCGTCCTGGACGCACGGACGGTGGCGATCCCAGACGCGACTGGCAACAAGCGCCTGGACACGCTGCAGAACGTCATCGCCACCGGACGGGCCGGGCTGCTGTTCATCATCCCCGGGCGCACCACGACGCTTCGGGTGAACGGCCGAGCCTGCGTCTCCACCCGCCCCGACCTGCTGTCGCAGCTGACCGCCGTGGGTAAGCCGCCGGCCAGTGCGCTGGTGGTGGGAATCGAGGAGGTCTACCCGCACTGCCCCAAGTCGCTCCTGCGCACCGGGGTCTGGGAGCCCGAGCGGTGGCTGCCAGCGGACGCGCAGCCGACCTCGGCCGAGGTGACGCTGGCCCAGCTGCGGATGCCGGAGCTGACGATCGCCGACATCGAGCAGGCGGAGGCGGACTCGCTGAAGTACCGGTACGAGTGACGAGCCGCGCAACGATCGTTTGAAACGATTCTTCGATCTTCCAGCGGCGGCCGGCCACCAGGACGAGGCTGCGTAGCGGGACGGCCTCGGGTGTCCAGCAGCGGTAGAAGGCCAGCTTGCCAGTCCTGCGGTTGCGGCGGATCAGCAGCCAGTGGTGCCCGCCGTGGGCGTCGGCGGCGTGTGGCAGTGCGGTAGAGGACTAGTCGTAGTAGCGATAGCCTTTCGCGCCTCGACCGGCGGACACCCGCTGCCAGGCGGTGGCAGGAAGACCGGCGGCTAGCACGTCAACGCGGTAGACGCCAAGGCCGGTGATCACCTGATGCGAACAGGCCACGGCCAGGACGTAGCCCAGTCGCAGCTCACGAAGCCGTGCGCCCAGATGCGGATCGTTGCCGTAGGCCTCGTCGCCGGCCACCCATCGACATGGCAGCGCGGCGGTGACCGCCGCGGCGATCATCCGAGACGCGAGCTGCGGCTTGGTCGCGAACCGCACCTGCTCAGGGACACCGGCCTCGGCGCGGCGCTCGGCGTCGTCGCACCAGGACCTGGGCAGGTAGAGCGCCGTGTCGAGCATCGCGTGACCAGCATCGGTGGCGTAGACGAGGTGCACGGCGACCTGACAGTTCTCGGATCTTCCCGGCGGTGCCCGAATACTGCCGCTGCACGCCGACGGTGTGCCGGCCCTTCTTCAGATCGCCGGTCTCGTCGATGGCCAGTACCGCCTCGGCATCACCGAGGTGGTGGCCGACGAACTCGCGAACATCGGCGCGGACCTCGGCATCGTCCCACTTCACCCGGGTCAGCAGGTCCTGCATTCCGTCCAGACCCCTGTCACCCGCATGCTCCGCGATCGTCCAGCAGTTCTTTCGTGGTAACGGCGCCAGCAAGCCCCGGACGAAGTCACGCACCCGACGACGAGGCTCCGGCCTGCGGAGACGCTGCCCGGTCGTCAGCATCAGGTCATCGAACAACACCCGCCACCGCTGGGCGTCTACCCTGTATCCGGCAGTCACCGCCGCGTCATGCTCAGTCCACACAACCGTCCATGCTCGATGGTGGCTGCACCCGCTCCGGCCCCGGGTGAGCCCTCCCCCGGATCAGACCAACATCTCTGGCTGGAGTACGAGCTGATCGCAGCCGGCGCCATACCAGGCCTGCCGAGATACTCGCCGCAACGCCGATGACGACGCAGTTCAATAGGCGAGCGGCCGCTGGGACGGAGATTCGGACGGGACTGAGGCCATCTTCAGGCCCCGCTGCGCGCACTCTCGGTTCGGTCAACAAAGTTCTGGAATGCTCCTCATCAATGATCAGGAGAAAGCGTCGTCCTCGCCTCGTCCCCGCCGTACTCGCCGCCCAGGACCCCCGAGCCATCAGCCAGAAACGCCGAGCGACGTCGCCACGAAACATGCCGCCCAGCATGTCCCGAAGCAGCGGCTCCGAGATGGTGCCAATCTCGTAGCCCATCCAGGCGTACTGCAACAGCAGGTTGGTGTAGATGTGCTGCCGCTTGGCGGTGTCATCGGGCAAGTCCAGCGGACCCCAGCAGGGCAGGTAAACAGGTAAATCATCGAGTTGCATCCGGATCAGCTCCGCGTGGAAACCGCGGATGGCCTGGATCCGTTCCGCTCTGGTCTGGCGGGCCTGGAGCAGCAGCGACGCCGCTACGCCTCCGAGCGCAAGTGCCGACAGGACCGCCGACGTGGCTCCGTAGGTCTGGCCGATATCACTTAACCGGCCCCAGTCTTCCGCCTCTTCCAGGCTCACAGCTCGCAGTGCGATGGGCGACAGGATCACCAGCCCCACCACGAGAAGGACTACAGCGACTGCGGCCGACGCTTGGCCGACGCGACGGGCCAGGCTCCGCCCTCCTATCGCCGGGCCTGGCACCGAAGCGCCACCGACACTGCGTCCGTCTGCACGGTCCCGACCCCTGGTGCTTCGATGCATCCCGGCATTCTGCCGTCCCGTGCTGCTCTTCTGCTGACCGTAACAATGGCTGGGTTGCGCCCCCGTGCTGCTGTCGTACCAGCGAAGACGGCATGAAGGTTCGGATCACGATCTCCGGCTGGAGTACTAGCCTCGGTGGCATACCACGACGACCGCTTGCCCTTAGGCAACAATCACGGGCGTCTACCTGCTGCTCTGTCGGCCATCCGCTACCGGCGTGGTCCGTGCTCGTCCGGTGGCGCCCGAGCCGGTCGTCACCCAAGCGCCGCCCTGGCTGATCTCGCAGCGGCGACACCTGCGCCCGCGATTGCGGATGCCGGCGATGATCCTGCCCTTGCCGGCGCACACGCGGCCGGCTACCTGCGTGCGTGGGCCGCCCTAGGCATGATGGTGGTCATGGAAAAGAGCCACTCGTTGATCGCGACGATGTGGGCGGTAGCTTGGTAGCGGACGGCGGGTTTGTCGTAGCGAGTAACGAGTGCCCGGTAGCAGCGTCCACCACCCGATCCGGGTACCCGGATACCGGCCAGGACCGGGATTGACTGCGGGCTGTCTCCTCGATGGCCGGTCAGCCCGGTCTACGAGTCGTCTCGGCCCTGCCAGGTCGTCACACAAGCCTCGTTACCCTCGATATCGGCGAGAACCCAGAAGGCGGGAGCATGGGACGCGGATACAAGTCGGCCACCGGCCGTCAGCGCGGCTTCGATCCGCCGTGGAGATTCGTCGTGCGGGACACAGATGTCGAAGTGGATGCGATTCCGGTCCCGGCGTGGCTGATCCATTTGCTGAAACCAGATCGCCGGACCCTGCCCGACCGGGTCGACGATCGGATCCTTCGGACCGTCGGCTCCCGCCTCGTCCGTGTAGCCCAGCACGGCCTTCCAGAACGGCCTGACCGCTGCGATGTCGAGCGCGTCGATAGCGATCTCCACGAGCTGGACCGACCGGGGCGCTCCCGTACCAATCTCAGGCTCCGTCCGTAGCCCGACATTCCAAATGGCGGCGGAAACTTGATGCGCCAGGTCGATATCGCAAGCGGTAAGCGCCGCCTGATCCAACGATTGCAGGGTCATGACAACCCGGTCTGGCCGGATATCAACGCGTAGGTGCTGATCGGCATGGCTGCCGCACGCCGCCACCACGCGCGCCGCCACCTCAGTTGCCTGGACCAATGAGCCGACGGGGACCGACGTGCGCAACGCGCCCAGCAAATACCGCCATCCCTGGTCGCTGACCGCGTCCGAGGCCGCCCGCCGACTCAGTGTCCGTTCCATGTAGGCATCCTCACATGCGCCCAAACGAATTCCGCACGCTGGCAAGGATCTAAATGGTCTAGACGTGGTCGTTACTTGGCGTTGAAGTAGCTCGCTTCCGGGTGGTGGACCACGATGGCGTCGGTGGCCTGCTCCGGCATCAGCTGGAACTCCTCGGACAGCTCCACGCCGATCCGCTCCGACCCGAGCAGATCCACGATCTTCGCCCGATCCTCCAGGTCGGGGCAGGCCGGGTAGCCGAACGCGTACCGGCAGCCCCGGTAGTCGTTGCGCAGGATTCCGGCCAGGTCGCTCGGGTCGTCGTGGCCCAGCGGACGCCCGTCGGGCAGGGTCAGCTCGGCGCGGATGCGCCGGTGCCAGTACTCGGCGAGGGCCTCGGTGAGCTGCACGGACAGCCCGTGCACCTCCAGGTAGTCGCGGTACTCGTTGCGGGCGAACAGCTTCGCCGCGTACTCACTGACGGGTTGCCCGACGGTGACCAGTTGCAGCGCGACCACATCGAGCTGGTCGCCCTTGGGCTTGAAGAAGTCGGCCAGGCAGAGCCGTCGCTCCTGGCGCTGGCGGGGGAAGGAGAACCGGGCGCGCTCCGCGTGCCCGTTCTCGTCGAGCACCACCAGGTCATTGCCTTCGGAGTACGCGGGGAAGTAGCCGTACACCACGGCTGCCTCAAGGACCTGGTCGGCGATCAGCCGGTCCAGCCAGTACCGCAGACGCGGCCGGCCCTCGGTCTCGACCAGCTCGTCGTAGGAGGGCCCGTTGCCACCCCGGGCGCCGTTGAGCCCCCACTGCCCGCGGAACGTGGCCCGCTCGTCGAGCAGCGCCGCGTAGTCGGCCATCGGTACACCCTTGACCACCCGGGTGCCGAAGAACGGCGGGGCGGGCACCTCCACGTCCAGCGCCACATCGGAGCGCACCGAGGAGTCGTGCAGCTCCGGCAGGGACTCGGTGACCATGGTGCGCTGCCGTTCCCGGCGGGCACGACGGGCCGCCAGGGCCGCCTCCCGCTCCGGGTCGATCACCGGCGCTCCGCCGCGCTTGGCGGTCATCACCTTGTCCATCAGGGACAGACCCTCGAACGCGTCC
Organism: Micromonospora sp. NPDC005197; assembly: GCF_040608295.1. Lineage (NCBI taxonomy): Bacteria > Bacillati > Actinomycetota > Actinomycetes > Micromonosporales > Micromonosporaceae > Micromonospora > Micromonospora sp. NPDC005197. The sequence goes on from NZ_JBEXHY010000118.1 coordinate 10,336, forward strand.
CGCGCGTAGTGCACCTCACCGGGGAACATCGACCGCAGGTCGTCCTCGACGTACGCGCGGGTCAGCGCCGCCCCACCCAGCAGGACCGGCCAGCGGTCGGCGACCCCGCGCGTGGCCATCTCGGCCAGATTCTCCTTCATGATGACCGTGCTCTTGACCAGCAGCCCGGACATGCCGATCGCGTCGGCGCGGTGCTGCTCGGCGGCGTCCAGGATGGCGCTGATCGGCTGCTTGATGCCGATGTTGACGACCTCATAGCCGTTGTTGGACAGGATGATGTCGACGAGGTTCTTGCCGATGTCGTGCACGTCGCCGCGCACGGTGGCCAGCACGATGCGACCCTTGCCGCCGTCCTCGGTGGTCTCCATGTGCGGCTCCAGGTACGCCACCGCGGTCTTCATCACCTCGGCCGACTGGAGCACGAACGGCAGCTGCATCTGCCCGGAGCCGAACAGCTCGCCGACGACCTTCATGCCGTCCAGCAGGATGTCGTTGATGATCGACAACGGGGAGCGGCCGCCGGCCATCGCCTCGTCCAGGTCGGCCTCCAGGCCGTTGCGCTCACCGTCGATGATGCGCCGCTTGAGCCGCTCGTCCAGGGGCAGCGCCGCCAGCTCCTGCGCACGGGTGGCGCGCGCGCTGGTGACGTCGACGCCCTCGAAGAGCTCCAGGAAGCGCTGCACCGGGTCGTACCCCTCGCGGCGCCGGTCGTAGACCAGGTCGAGCGCGACCTCGCGCTGCTCGTCGGGGATCTTCGACGTCGGCAGGATCTTGCTGGCGTGCACGATGGCCGAGGTCAGGCCGGCCTGGACGCACTCGTGCAGGAACACCGAGTTGAGCACCTGGCGGGCCGCCGGGTTGAGCCCGAAGGAGATGTTCGAGATGCCCAGGGTGAAGTTGACCCCCGGGTAGCGGGTGGAGATCTCCCGGATCGCCTCGATCGTCTCGATGCCGTCGCGGCGGGTCTCCTCCTGACCGGTGGCGATCGGGAACGTCAGCGCGTCGATCAGGATGTCGGCGCGGTCCATCCCCCACCGGCCGGTCAGGTCGTCGATCAGCCGTGCCGCGACCCGGACCTTCCACTCCTTCGTACGCGCCTGGCCCTCCTCGTCGATGAGCAGCGCCACCACCGCCGCGCCGTGCTCGCGCACGACCGGCATGACACGCGCGTACCGGGAGTCGGGGCCGTCGCCGTCCTCGAAGTTGACCGAGTTGACCACGCACCGGCCGCCGAGCATCTCCAGCCCGGCCTCGACGACGGCCGGCTCGGTGGAGTCCAGCATGATCGGCAGCGTCGACGCGGTGGCGAACCGGCCGGCCAGCTCGCGCATGTCCCGGGTGCCGTCGCGCCCGACGTAGTCCACGCACAGGTCGAGCAGGTGCGAACCGTCGCGGGCCTGGCTGCGGGCGATCTCCACGCAGGCGCGAAAGTCACCGGCGAGCATCGCCTCCCGGAACGCCTTCGAGCCGTTGGCGTTGGTCCGCTCCCCCACCATCAGCACCGACGCGTCCTGGGCGAACGGCACCGGGTGGTAGACCGACGAGACACCCGCCTCGTGCTGCGGCTCGCGGGCCGGGGCGGTGACGCCGTGCAGCCGCTCGGCCAGCACCCGGATGTGCTCCGGCGTGGTGCCGCAGCAGCCGCCGACGAGCCCCACGCCGTACTCGGTGACGAACCGCTCCAGGGCGTCGGCCATCTCCACGGGAGTCAGCGGGAAGTACGCGCCGTCGGCGGTCAGCACCGGCAGGCCGGCGTTCGGCATCACCGACACCGGGATGCGGGAGTGCTGCGACAGGTAGCGCAGGTGCTCGCTCATCTCGGCCGGGCCGGTGGAGCAGTTGAGCCCGATCAGGTCCACCCCGAGCGGCTCGATCGCGGCCAGGGCCGCGCCGATCTCGCTGCCCACCAGCATCGTGCCGGTGGTCTCCACGGACACCTGGCAGATGATCGGCACCTGCTGCCCCAGCTCGGCCATCGCCCGCTTCGACCCGACGACCGCCGCCTTGACCTGCAACAGGTCCTGGCAGGTCTCGATGATCAGAGCGTCCGCGCCGCCGTCGATCAGGCCGGCGGCGTTCTCCTGGTACGCGTCGCGCAGGGTCGCGTAGTCGGCGTGCCCGAGGGTCGGCAGCTTGGTGCCCGGCCCCATCGAGCCCAGCACGAACCGGGGCCGGGCCGGGGTGCTCGCCGCGTCGGCGGCCTCCCGCGCGATCCGGGCGGCCGCCGTCGACAGCTCCCGGATGCGGTGCGGGATGTCATATTCGGCCAGGTTGGCCAGGTTGGCGCCGAAGGTGTTGGTCTCCACGCAGTCCGCGCCGGCGGCCAGGTAGGCGTCGTGCACCCCCCGCACCACGTCGGGACGGGTGACGTTGAGGATCTCGTTGCACCCTTCGAGCCCGTCGAAGTCGTCGAGCGTGAGGTCAGCGGCCTGCAACATCGTGCCCATCGCCCCGTCGGCGATGAGGATCCGATCGGCCAGCACATCCAGCAACGAAGTCCGCACCCGTTCAGGTTAGTGCGATCCTGCGTGAACCCGAGCGCCGTCCGGGCCCGATCCCATATTGTGTCGGGCGGATCACGCTGTCCGGTTCGCCGCCGTATGCCCGGTGGTGGACCGGGCGGACCGGCGCGGCCGACGGGCCGCATCCCTGCCCGGCACGTAGGCTGGCGGACGTGAAGGACAACAGGGACGCCGCCGTGCACCACGGCCCGACGACCGGGCGCGGTCCCGGTGTCGGCCGCGACGAGCAGGGTGAGGTGACGGCGTGACCGAGTTCGACGGACTGCCGGTACTGCGGTCCCCCGTGGCCATTGCCGCATTCGAGGGTTGGAACGACGCCGCCGACGCGTCCACCGCGGCCGTCGAGCACCTGGAGCAGGTCTGGAACGCGCGGCAGATCGCCGAGCTGGACCCGGAGGACTTCTACGACTTCCAGGTCAGCCGGCCCACCATCACCATGGCCGACGGGGAGACCCGCAGGGTGGAGTGGCCGACGACCCGGTTCATGGTGGCGAGCCCCGAGGGCACCGACCGGGACGTCGTGCTGATCCGGGGCATCGAGCCGAGCATGCGCTGGCGGACGTTCTGCGAGCAGGTTCTGGAGATCTGCCACAGCCTGGAGGTGGAGCGGGTGGTGCTGCTCGGCGCGTTGCTGGCCGACGTGCCGTACACCCGGCCGTTGCCGATCAGCGGCAGCGCCTCCGACGCGCAGGCCGCGGAGCGCTACCAGCTCACTCCGACCCGCTACGACGGCCCGACCGGCATCGTCGGCGTGCTGCACGACGCCTGCGCCCGCGCCGAGGTCGACGCCGTGTCGTTCTGGGTGCACGTGCCGCACTACGCCAACAACCCGCCCTGCCCCAAGGCCACCCTCGCCCTGCTGCACCGGGTCGAGGAGGTCGTCGACCTGCCGGTGCCGATGGCCGACCTGGCCGAGGAGTCCGCCGAGTGGGAGCAGCGGGTGCGCAGCGCCGCCGAGCAGGACGCCGAGCTGGGCGAGTACGTCCGCGAGCTGGAGGAACGGGTCGGCGACGAGGGCATCACCCCGTTGACCGGTGACGAGATCGCGCAGGAGTTCGAGAAGTACCTGCGGCGTCGGGGCGGTTCGGCCGGCCCCACCGCCGGCTCCTGGTAGCACTGTTCTCTGCGGGCCCTCGGACCTTTGTGGTCCGGGGGCCCGTTTTCGCGTGTCCGGGGTGGCGCCGTCACACCCTCTACGGCATCCTAGGAACCTAGATGTGATCAAGGAGGCGGGTGTGCAGATCAACCCCGGCGCGGCCGAGTTCCCCCACCGGCAGATCGCCGCGCAACTCAAGGACCAGGTCCGCCGCGGTGACTGGGGGCCGGGCGAACGGCTGCCGTCCATCCCGGCCATCGCCGAGATGTTCGGCGTCGCCAAGCAGACCGTGCAACGCGCCGTCGACCAGCTCCGGGTCGAGGGCATCCTGATCACCAAACCCGGCTCCGGTACGTACGTCCGGGGCACCCGGCGCCGACTCAACCGGCTCTCCCGGGGCCGGTACGGCGGTTTCCGGGGCTACCACACCGACCTGGCCGCTCGGTACCGCCAGCAGCTCGTCTCGGTCGGCCGCGCCCCCGCGCCCGCCGAGGTCGCCGACGCGTTCGGCGTCTCCGACGGCACGGACCTGCTCTGCCGCCGCCACCTCGTGCGCACCGACGACTCCCCCGTCGAGGTGGGCGCCTCCTGGTTCCTGCCCGCCGACACCGCCGGCACCTCGCTGGAGCGCGCCGAGGCGTTCGGCCGGCCGCTCTACCAGGAGGCCGAGGAGGCCACCGGCCGGCGGTACGTCTCGGCCACCGACACGATCAGCGCCCGCCAGCCCAGCCGGGAGGAGGCCGAGACCCTCCAGATCCGGCCCGACACCCCGGTGCTGCACCTGCTGCACGTCGCCTACGACGCGAACCGCAAGCCCATCGAGGTGGCCCAGGCCACCTGGCCCGGCCCGATGACCACCCTCACCGAGGAGTACAAGATCCCCGGCCCGACCCCCGACCCGGAACCCGACCCCGGCCTGGTCCTGGGCTGACCAGCTCGTCACCGCGCCCCGGTGCCGCCCAGCCGTCTGCGTCCGCTCGTCGCGGTGCTGGTTCGGGGGGTGGGCCGGCATTCGTGTCCGCGGGTGGGGTCGGATACGGCGGCCGAGGAGGTCGACGCCGGTGCGCGGTGACCCGCGGCGCGGTCAGGGCCTCGAGATGGCTGGGTGCCATCCACGCTGTTGGGCGTCATTCCTCAGAGTCATATTCATACCGCAGAGTCATGAGGGTCGAACGCGAACCCGCCCCCGGGCGGCGTCGGCCACCACGTCCTGCGCGCTGCTCCGACAGGAAACCGTCTCCCGCGCTGCGGCGGGGCCGTGGACGCGGGTCAGAGGCGGATGCCGAGGAGGGCGTCGACGGTCTTGGCGAAGAGGGCGGGAGCCTCGGCGTCGTCCGTGGCGCCGGACAGGGTCACGTCGGCCCAGCGGTCGGCCACGGCCAGGGCGCCCGGGGTGTCGAGGTCGTCGGCCAGGCGTTCGCGTACCCCGGCCAGCAGCTCGGCCCCGGACGGCCCGGCGGGCGCGGCGGCGGCCCGCCGCCAGCGGTCCAGGC
>NZ_JBEXHY010000119.1:0-15438 GCF_040608295.1 Micromonospora sp. NPDC005197
GTTGTGACTGTGTTATTAGGTGTGCTCTTCCGATCTCCGTCATCAATATGACGGGGAGTCATACCGCTCGTCCCGGTGGTGCCGATCGGGCCTCGTCGCCGCGCGCGCTGCGACGAGATGTAACAGGGGTTACTTATTGAGCAACGAACGTGATGGATGTAACTTCTGTTTCATCGATTCGTGGCCCCTCGGAGGTGCCCATGTCCCCTTCCCGTAACCCCATCCGCAAGCGGCTCGCGGTGCTCGTCACCACGACCACCCTGCTGACCGTGGCACCGATCGGGGTGACCGCCGCGTACGCCCAGGTCACCCGGGTCCGGCAGGGCAGCTCGACGGACGTCAGCCGGGCCAGCTGGTCCGGCCCGGCGTACACCATGAACGGCTCGGGCGGCATCGTGGCCGCGACGATGAACCAGGCGATCGCCGCGATTCGCGGCGGCTCCGGCTCGATTGACGTGGCCGTCGTCGCCGGATCGGGCACCGGCACCCCGGAGTGTGACGTGATCACCGGGCTGAGCGGCGTCAACTCCTGCACCACGCTCACCCTCACCGCCGCCAGCGACGGCAACAACAGCCAGGTCAACACCGACATCCGCAACGCCGAGTTCGTCTACTTCGCTGGCGGCGACCAGTGTCGGTACGTGGCGTGGAAGGGCACCGCGCTGGAGGCGTCCGTCGAGTCGGTGGTGGCCAAGGGCGGCGGGGTCGGCGGCGGCAGCGCCGGGCACCACGTCAACAGCGACATCGTGTACGACGCCTGCGGCGGCAGCGCCACCTCGGCCATCGCCCTCGACGATCCGTACGACGCGTCGATGACGTTCACGACCGGGATGTTCCGCTGGCCGAACTACGCCGACACCATCAACGACTCGCACTTCGTCACCCGGGACCGGATGGGCCGGCTCATGGCGTTCGTGGCGCGGTCCATCAAGGATGGCCGGACCAGCGGTGGCAAGGCGTGGGGAGTGGGCGTCGAGGAGGGCGCCTCGCTCTTCATCGACCGCTTCGGCCTGGCCACCCTCAGCGGGCCGAGCGCGTACGTCGTGCTCGGCGACCACCAGCCGGAGGTGGCCAGCTCGGGCCAACCCCTGACCTACTCCAACTTCAAGATCTGGAAGCTGACCAGCGGTCAGAGCTACCACTTCGGCAACCGGCCGACCTGCGGCTACTACCTCAAGAGCGTCACCAGTGGCGTCCCCAGCGGCAGCCTCTACAGCGGTACGCCGGTCACCGACTGCTCCACGCCGCCGCCCACCGGCGGGTCCAGCTATGCCGAGGTCGAGGCCAACGACTCCCGCGCCGCGGCCAACGACGTGACCGGCCGCAGCTACCCGCTGACCATCACGGGGGACATGAAGAGCGGCACGGACCGGGACTACTTCACGGTCAGCCTCGCCAGCGGGCAGACGCTGTCCGTGAACTGCGCGGTGCCCACCGCGTACGACGCCGATCTCTACCTGCTCAGCTCCACCGGAAGCACGCTCACCAGGTCGGTCAACGACGGCGCCGGCACCGGCGAGTCGGCGTCCACCACCCGTACCGCGTCCGGCTCGGCGACCTACTACGTCGAGCTGGAGGCGTACTCGGGATCGGGCAGCGCCGACTACAGCTGCACCGTCACGAAGTCCTGATCACCGCTGCGGCGCGGGCGCGTTCGGCGCGTCCGCGCCGCCTCGGGCCACGGCTAGGCTCAGCGCGTGTCGACCTCCGATCACGCCGACCAGCCGGGCGCCCGGCCGGTGGCGTACCCCAGCGGTTCTGATCCCGACGGCGTCGAGCCGGCGGCCGTCGGGGTGGCCGCCCTCATCCGGCAGCGCCTCGGTGAGTGCAGCCCGGCCGAGCGGCGGGTGGCGCGGGCCCTGCTCGCCGCCTATCCGGCGGCCGGGCTCGGCACGGTGGCCGCCCTGGCCGAGCGCGCCGAGGTGAGCGCGCCGACCGTGCTGCGCTTCCTCAGCCGTCTCGGCTTCGGTGGCTACCCGGAGTTCCAGCGCGCGCTGCGCGACGAGCTGACCGAGCGCGAGGTCTCGCCGCTGACCGCGTACCGGGCGGCGGAACGAACGGGCGAACCGCCGGCGGGGGCGCTGTCCCGCGCGGCGGCGCGGCTGCCCGAGGCGGTCGCCCGCACGCTCGTCGAGCTGCCGCAGGGTGAGCTGGACGCGGCGGCCCGGCTCCTCGCCGACCAGCAGCTGCGGGTCACGGCGGCCGGCGGCCGGTTCTCCGGGCTGCTCGCCCACTATCTGGTGCTGCACCTCATGCAGGTACGCGGGGGGAGCCGGCTGCTCCCGGCCAGCCCGGTCGAGCGCACCGACATGCTTGTCGACGTGGGCCGGCGTGACCTGGTCGTGCTCTTCGACTTCCGGCGGTACGAGGAGCCGACGCTGGCACTGGCCCGCGAGGTGACCGGGCGCGGTGCCCGGGTGGTGCTGTTCACCGACCGGTGGCTGTCCCCGGTGGCCGGTCTGGCCGAGGTGGTGCTGCCCGGCCGGGTGGAGTCGCCCTCGCTGTACGACAGCTTCGTTCCGGCGCTGGCCCTGGTGGAGACGGTGGTGGCGGCGGTGGTCGACCGGCTCGGGCCGGTCGCGGGCACCCGACTGAAGGCGATGGAACAGGCGCAGCAGGAGTTCCACATCGGCTGACCGCCGTTACAGAAAACTGTAACCCCACAGAAATAGTAATGTGCGTTACAGTCCGGGTGCTGGTACGTCTGGCACCCGGAAGGACACCCCATGCGCATCCGTCAGCTCGCCCTGGCCACCACGGCCACGGCCCTTCTCGCCGTCACCGCCGGCTGCGGCGGCACCTCCTCCACCGCTGCCGGCTCCGGCGGCGAGGCCCCCACCGTCACGGTCACCGTCGAGGGCGTCGGCCCCATCAGCACCGACGCCAACCTCGCCAAGAAGGTCCCCGCCGACCTGCGCGGGCGGGGCACGGTCACGGTCGCCACCAACGCCCCCTACGAACCGTTCATCGACTTCAAGCAGGAGGGGCGGACCGACGAGTTCAAGGGTCTGGACTACGACCTCTTCCTCGCCGCCTCCGCCCGGCTGGGCATCAAGGCCACCTTCACCCAGCAGCCCTTCGACGGGCTGGTGCCCGGCCTCCAGGCCGGCAAGTACGACGCCATCGCCGGTGGCATCACCGACAAGAAGGAGCGCCAGCAGGTCGCCACCTTCGTCGACTACTCCGCCTCCGGCACCGGCTTCCTCGTCAAGACCGGCAACCCGCTCGGCGTCAAGACCGTCGCGGACCTCTGCGGGCGCAAGGTCGCCGTGCAGAAGGCCAGCAACCAGGCCAAGAACCTGGCCGCGTACTCCAAGGAGAGCTGCGCCGGCAGGGCTGTCGAGGTCAAGGAGTACCCGGAGAACCCGCAGGCCGTGCAGGCCCTGATCGCCGGCAACGTCGAGGTCGTCGCCGCCACCAAGGTCAACCTGGTGGACACCGCCGGCACGCTGGCCGGCAAGGCCGACCTGGCGGACGACCCGTCCGCCCCCAACGGCTGGCTGGCCAGCCCGAACGGCTTCGGCTTCCTCAAGAGCAAGAAGGACGTCGCCGAGGCGTACCGGGCCGCCGTGCAGTCACTGATCGACGACGGCACCTACGCCAAGATCCTCGGCCAGTGGAAGCAGACCCCGATCGCCGTCAAGCAGGCCACCATCGACCAGGCCATCGACTGACCCCGCGGTAGGCGACCCCCTGAACCGCGGTCGCCGGGCGCCCTTTCCACACCGTGAGGGCGGGTCCGAAAGGCGCCCGGCGACCGCCGCACCGCTTTCCGCAGGAGGCACTGCACATGAACGACACCGAGACCGTACGGGTGGTCCCCGTGCGGCACTACGGTCGGTGGCTGACCGCGCTGCTCGTGGTCGGACTGGCGGCCCTGTTCCTCCGGGCGCTGCTGGACAGCCCCAACCTCGAACCCGCCACCATCGGCGAGTACCTGTTCAAGGACTACATCCTCGACGGCGTGGTCACCACGCTCTGGCTGACCCTGCTGGCGATGGTGCTCGGCACCGTCGGCGGCGTCCTGCTGGCGGTCATGCGGCTGTCGCTCAACCCCGTGCTGAGGGCGGTCTCCTGGGGCTTCATCTGGGTCTTCCGGGGCACGCCGCTGCTCGTGCAGATCATCTTCTTCGGCTTCCTCGGCGCGCTCTTTCCCCGGCTGACGCTGAGCCTGCCGTTCACCGGCACCGTCCTGTTCGACCAGCCCACCAGCGTGGTGGTCACCGGCACGGTCGCCGCCGTCCTGGCCCTGTCGCTCAACGAGATGGCGTACGCCGCCGAGGTCATCCGGGGCGGCATCCTCGCCGTCGACGGCGGCCAGACCGAGGCCGCCGCGGCGCTCGGCATGAGCCCGGCGCTCACCCTGCGCCGGGTGGTGCTGCCCCAGGCGATGCGGGTGATCATCCCGCCGATGGGCAACGAGACGATCACCATGCTCAAGTCCACCGCCCTGGTCTCGATCATCGCCGGGCGGGACCTGATGACCGCCGTGCAGACCGTCTACCAGGGCAACTACAAGGTGATCCCGCTGCTGGTCGTCGCCGCGATCTGGTACCTGGCGCTGGTGAGTCTGCTCTCCGCCGGGCAGTGGGCGATCGAACGGCGATTCGGGCGCGGCTTCAGTCGAGGAGGAGTGCGATGACCGTCGCCGAACGGGTCCCCATGGTCCGGGCCGAGTCGGTCACCAAACGGTACGGCCCCATCGAGGTGCTCAGGGGCATCGACCTCGCTGTGGCGCCCGGCGAGGTGGCCTGCCTGCTCGGCCCCTCCGGCTCGGGCAAGTCGACGTTCCTGCGCTGCATCAACCACCTGGAACGGATCGACGGCGGCCAGCTCTGGGTCGACGGCGAGCTGGTCGGCTACCGGCGCAGCGGCGACAAGCTCTACGAGTTGAAGGCCCGCGAGGTGGCCCGACGCCGCCGGGACATCGGCATGGTGTTCCAGCGGTTCAACCTCTTCCCACACCTGACCGCCCTGGGCAACGTGATCGAGGCGCCGGTCCGGGTGCTCGGCACCGCCCGGGAGGCGGCCCGCGACGAAGCGCTGCGGCTGCTCGAACGGGTAGGGCTGGCGGAGAAGGCGAACGCCTACCCCGGGCAACTGTCCGGCGGGCAGCAGCAGCGGGTGGCGATCGCCCGCGCGCTGGCCATGCACCCGAAGTTGATGCTCTTCGACGAGCCCACCTCGGCGCTCGACCCGGAGCTGGTGGGTGACGTGTTGGACGTGATGAAGGGCCTCGCCGCCGAAGGGATGACGATGATCGTGGTGACCCACGAGATGGGCTTCGCCCGGGAGGTGGCCGACTCGGTGGCCTTCCTGGACGGCGGGGTGGTCGTCGAGGCCGGCCCACCGGCGGACGTGCTCGGCAACCCCCGGCACGAGCGCACCCGCGCCTTTTTCGACAAGGTGCTGTGATGGATCCGCTGCTCACCGCCGCCGGCGACCGGCTTACCGCGTACCACGAGCGGTTGGCCGAGCTGGTCGGCATCGACTCCGGTTCCGGACAGCTCGACGGACTGCGCGCGGCGGCCGATCTCGTGCAGACCTGGTGCCTGGCCGCCGGCCTGGCGGTGGAGCGGGAGCCTGTCGCCGACCCGGCCGGCACGCCGCTGGGCGACGTGCTGATCGCCCGCCGGCGCGGACGCGGCACCCGCCGCATCCTGCTCGCCGGCCACCTGGACACGGTGTTCCCGCCGGGCACGGCAGCCGCCCGTCCGTTCCGGGTTCAGGACGGGCGGGCGTACGGCCCCGGGGTGTGCGACGACAAGGGCGGTGTGCTCGCCGGCCTGGCCGCGATGGAGGTGCTGGCCCGGTTGGGGCTGGCCGAGTACGGGGAGCTGATCCTGGTCTGCACCCCCGACGAGGAGATCGGCTCGCCCGGCAGCCGGGCCCTGCTGCGCCGCCTCGGGTCGGAGGTCGACGTCGCGCTCTGCCTCGAGTGCGCCCGCGACAACGGCGACCTGGTCTCCGCCCGCAAGGGCGTGGCGGACCTGGAGGTCACCCTGCGGGGCCGCGCGGCGCACGCCGGTATCGAACCGGAACGCGGCGCCAACGCCCTGCTCGCCGCGGCCCGGTTGACCGTCGCGCTGGACGCGCTCAACGGCCGCTGGCCGGGTGTGACGGTGAACGTCGGGCACCTGCACGCCGGAAACCGGCCGAACGTGGTCGCCGATCAGGCCCGGATGCTCGTCGACCTGCGCGCCTGGCGCACCGGCGAGTACGAGGCGGCGCTGGCCGAGATCCGCCGGCTGGTGGCCGTGCCGACCGTCTCCGGAGTCCGGGCCGAGGTGGCCGTCCACGCGCCCACCCCACCCTGGGAGCCGAGCCCTGTCGATCGTCGACTCACCGAACTGGCCGCGAAGGTGGGGGCGGGGCTGGGCGTACCGGTGTCCCACACCGCGACCGGCGGGTGCGCCGACGCGAACCTGCTGGCCGAGGCGGGCGCGGCGGTACTGGACGGACTCGGCCCGGTCGGCGGCGCGGACCACAGCCCGTCGGAGTGGCTGGACCTGGACTCCGTCGTACCCCGTACCGCCCTGCTCGCCGCCCTGATCGACCAGGTCAGCCGGGACGGCGGTGGCTGACGTACGGCCGGTGCCGGTGGGGCGGAGGGGCACGATTGGCCGGACGTCCCCCGGGTAACCGCCGCCATGGCCGACGACCGCCCACCAGCCGACCGGGACCGGTCGGCGCTCGGCGAGGCTGCCGAGCGGAGCGGGCAGGCGGTCGAGCGGGTGCGACACCGCAGCGGGCAGGCCAGCCGCATCCGGGCCCGGCAGTGGGAGGTCACCCTGGTCATCTCGATCCAGGCCGGGCTGGCCGCCGCGCTCGCCGCCCTGATCGCCCAGCACTTCCTCGGCCCCGGAGCGCACGTCTTCGCCCCGGCTGCCGCCGTCGGTACGATCGCCACCGCCATCGGCCAGCGGGCCCGACGAACCTTCGAGCTGCTGTTCGGCGTCGGCCTGGGCATCGTCATCGGTGACGCGCTGCGCTTCATCGTCGGCTCCGGGCCGTGGCAGACCGGCGTGGTCGTCGCCCTGGCCGTCGCCAGCGCCCTCCTGGTGGCCGGTAAGGGCGGGCCGTTGGTCGGCCAGGCTGGCGGTACCGCCGTACTGATCGCCACGCTGGCCCCGATGCAACGTGGCCTGGAGCTGCCCCGGATCTTCGACGCGCTCGTCGGCGGCGCGGTCGGCCTCCTGGTGGTCGCGCTGCTCCTGCCCATCAACCCGATACGGGTGCTCGACCGCGCCGCCACGCCGATCTTCGCGGTCCTGCGCGAGCAACTCGCCGAGCTGGCGGAGGCGGTACGGCAGCGCGACGTCGACCGAACGCAGGGTGTTCTGGAGCGGCTTCGCGGCACCGAGGGCGACGTGGGGCGCCTGAACGACTCGCTGAGTGGGGCGGAGGAGGTGGTCACCATCGCGCCGGCACGCTGGCACCGCCGTCAACAGTTCCACCGGTACGCCCGCAGCGCGTCGCACCTGGAACGGCTGCTGCTGGACAGCCACGCGCTGGCCCGCTGGTCGACGACCGCCCTGCAGTACGACGAGCCGATTCCGGCGGAGCTGCCGGACGCGATCGCCCGGCTGGGGCAGGCGGTGGCGGAGATGCAAACGGAGTGCCGGGTCGGCGAGACCCCGCGGTGCACCCGGAAGCTGGTCGAGGAGTGTGCCGAGCTGGCCGGACGGGCAGCCGCGACCGGGGTCAGGTCGTTCGGCGACGCCCTCGTCACCGGCCTGCGCACCGCGGCCAGCGACCTGCTCCGGGCGGCGGGGTGCGAGCCCGACGACGCCAACCGGATCGTGCGCAAGGCGGCCGGTGCCGGCGAGGCGGCCATCTCCCCGCCGACCCGACACCATCTGCACCGCGCCCGGCCGACTCGGGCCACCCGGGCGCGTCGGCGAGCGCACCACGCCTCCCGCAGACGCGACGACAGGGCCGGCCTCTCCGCGCGGAAGAGACCGGCCCGGTGAACCGTCAGGGTCAGGAGGAGTAGCCGCGCTCGGCGATCCAGTTGGCGACCTTCGGCAGGCTCATCCAGTACTCGCCGAGCGCCGGGTCGGCCGGGTCGGCGACGCGGATGCTGTCCCCGCCGTCGCGGTAGCCGACGAGCGTCAGGTAGTGGCCGCCCTCGTACGAGTGCGGGTTGCCGTCGGTGTCCACGGTCGTGCCCTTGATGTTGGCCACCACCGGTCTGCCGGCGTCGATCGCGGCCAGGACGTCCCGGCGCAGCTGCTCGACCTGGTCGGGGCGGGCCACCGAGTCACGGATCTCGGTGGTCCGGTAGCGACCGCCGGTCAGCTCGTTGAGCACGCGGGTGGTGTCCAGGGCCGACGGTGTGCCCGCCTCGGTGGTGCCGAGCCGCTTGGCCACCTCGTCCTGGGACAGCGCCTTGCCCTGCGCGGAGAGCGCGATCCGGGTCGCGGCCGGGCCGCAGTAGAAGAAGTTCGGCTGGGCCTGGTAGTCGACGTCGAGAATGCGCTCCGCGCTCCGGTTGGTCTGGCTCGACGAGGGCGGGGCGCCCTGCGCGGGCGCTGCCTGCGCGGCGACCGCAGGGCCGAGGGCGCAACCGCCAGCGACCAGCAGGCCGACGACGGACAGGCCGCTCTTCTGCACGATCGGGTTCATGGTCGAGTCTCCGTTCGGGGGTAGCCGCCTCCGTGGCGGTCTCGGCCGTGCGTACCGGGGACGTAACGGCCCTGCTTCGGCCGACATTCCGTCGCCGGCTGCCGCCGGGGGCGTCGTGACCAGGTGCAACGGCTGTCGCCGGTGCGAGATTCCGGGAGACCGCGTGCGGCCGTGGGAGGGCCCGAAGCAGGCATGGTGGCATGAAGCGGACAGAACGCCAGTGCGGCTCAGAGGCTCCCGAGCAACCCGGTCACAGTGATCTCGATGACCACGCGCTCCGGATTCGGGCGCGGGGTCCGATACCGCTCGGCGTAGCGGCGCTCCGCCTCCGCGACGGCGGCTCGGTCCGACCGGAGCACCGCCCGGCCCTCGATCGTCAACCAGCGGCGGCCGTCCACATGGCAGACCGCCACCGGAGTGCCGTCGGCGCCGGCGGCGGCCACCTGGCGAGCCTTGCGGGACGTACCCGAGGTGATCACCCGGGCCAGCCCGGCCGCCGGATCGAGAGTGACCCCGACGGGCACCACGTGCGGGGTGCCGTCGGCGCGCAGGGTGGTCAGTGTCGCCAGGTGCCGTTCCGCGCAGAAGGCGGCCACCCGGTCGTCGCGGATGTCCAGCCGATGATCGCCCGCCACGTCCGTCCCCCGTCCTGTGCGCCAACCTCGATCATCGTACGGAGCGGGCGCGGTCCGGATCCGGCGGCGCGTCCGGCTGCCCGGGCAGGCGAAGGCCGGCCGCCCGGCGCTTGTGCACGAGCCGCGTGAGATAGATCAGCGCGCCGGCCAGAACACCCATGTCGTCCAGGTAGATCGGGTCCGGGAGGATGTCCACCGGAAAGATCGTGTAGATCAGCGCCCCGTAGAAGGCGATCTTGCCGCCCGCGCCGAGCCCGGTCAGCAGCCGCCTCGTGCGCACCACCCGTACCGCCAGCACCACCGCGCCGACCAGTGTGGCGATCGCCAGGATGCCGGCGATCACCACGAGGACCCACGCCTGTCGGGACATGCCGTCACGCTAACCCACCAGCGCCGGCCCGGCCCGGTTCGCCGGGTCGCGAAACCGGAACCGCCGGGCCACCGGGTCAGAACGCCGGGACCGCCGCCCGACCGCGGGCGACCACCGCGTTCTCCCGGGTCTGCTCGGTCGGCGGCCGGAGGACCTCGCTGAGCGGCAGCACCGACGCCGACTCCGCCACCCGCCGCCCGGTCGCCGCGTGGGCCTCCTCGCGAAGGCTACGAGCCGCCGCCACGGCCAGCTCCGCGGCCCGCCAGGCCGCCTGCTCCCGCTCCTGGGCCGCGACGTGCCGGGCGGCCAGATTGTCGCGGATCGCCCGCTGCAGCACGAGTTCCTGATCGACGGGGTGCAGCCGCGGGTCCCAGCCGTCGCGGTGCGCGAAGACGTCGCTGAGCTGCTCCACCGACAGCTCCCGCCGCCAGTACGCGTCCAGCGCGGCCCGGTGCAGGTAGCGCTCGCGGTCGGCGTACTCGGCGGGGGTCCGGGCGGTCTGCGGCAGCGGCATCGCGGCCGCTGCGCCGAGCCGTCGTACGCCGGCCTCGGCCGCCTCCAGCGCCTGCCAGGCGGCTTCGACGGTCTCCTGCGCGGCCACCCACTCCGCCCGTCGACGCTGGGCGGTGGTGGTGGCGCGCTCGGCGGCCACCGCGACCTCCTGCGCGTAGCGGCTCTGCTCCCGCTCCTGGAGCGCCTGTTCGAGCTGGCTGGGCATGGCGGCGTTGCGGATCCGGGCGGCCGGGTCGAGGCGGAGCCGGCCGGGTCGCAGCAGGAGCGCGGCGACGGCGACCACCACCACCCCGAGCAGGCTCAGCCAGATGGCGGCGGCCCGGGGCACGTCGGGCAGGACGGCGGAGAGGACGGTCTGCATGATCAGCACCTCGCGGTCGAACGACGGTATCGACGGATGGGTCCTGACGGCACCGGGCCGGTCGCTCGACTGGTGTCGACGCGCCGGGCTCCGAGTGGTCGGGGTGAGCTGCGGATGGCCGCCCGAGGCTCGGGCCGATCCCCGCTGGGCGGGATCTCGCGAGCCGGATCGGGTCTGGCTGCGGGTAGCGCCGGTGGCGGCGACCCGGGCACCCGGACGCACGACCCGGAGCCAAGTCACGGGGAGCGTCGGGTGGCCTGACGGCCTGAGATCAGCTGGTGGGAGGGCCGCGTCGGGGCGGGGTACCGCGGCCGGGCTCAACGGCCGACGTGTGCTCCGCGCCCGCGAGGACCGGGCCGGTCGGCGCGGCGACGATGGCGTCGCTGCTCGGCCGGGGCGCGGCCGGCTGGCTCGTCCGCTCGGTGGCCGCGACGGCCTCCGGCTGAACGGCGTCCACCCGGCTGCTCACGGCGCTGGGCCGCAGCTGCGCCTGAGCGGACGGCGGGGTGGCGGCGAGCGCGCCGCCGAGGCCGACCGCGAGCACCAGCGCGGTGACCGCCAGCCGGGTCAGCTCCCGCAGTGACCACAGCACGGCCCACCGGGCTGGGCGGACCAGGGCTGCGGACGACACCCGACCAACCTATCGCCCGACCCGGCATGGCGCAGCACGACAGCGGGCGAATGGGAGTGACCGCCACCACCGTCGCCACTGTGGACGGTGCTGACCTGCGGCCGCACCGTATCCGGGTGCGAGGGCCGAGGGCCGGGGCCCGGGGGCCGGGGGCCGGGGGCCGAGGGCCGAGGGCCGAGGGCCGAACCACGGTGACCCCCGCCGCAGCAGGCGGCAGGGGTCACTCGGGTATCTCGTGCGGCGCCGGGTGCCGTCGGCGGGTCAGCCGGAGGTGCCGAGCACCGGCGGCGCGGCGTCCCCGCCGTCCTGCCACACCATCTCGTCCTCGGTCAGCCAGGTCAGCCGCTCGTCGGACTCGTCGTCCTCGGGGCGACCGTGCCCGCCGAGCACCCCCGGGCGGTTGGCGCCCCGGCCGTTGCCCGTCAGACCCTGGCGCCCACCCGCGGCCGACCGACCGGACTCACCGCGGCGGCCGTCGATGCTCCGCCCGACGCCACTGGCGGACCGGCTCTCGGCGGCGGCAGCGCCGCCGGTCGGCCGGGCCGCCGTGGTGGGCGTGCTGCTCGACCCGGCGAGCGCGGAGGTGCGCAGCACCCCACCGGCCGGCGCCCCGCCCGGTGCCCCGAAGAGCAGGCTCGGCCCGCCCGAGGCGCTGGCAGCCACGGTGGTGGTCGGCCCGGCCAGCCCGGCCAGCCCGGCCGCCCCGCCGGTGAGCAGAGCCCCGCCGAGCAGCGGGTCCGCGCTGGCGAGGGAGGTGGTGCTGCCCTCGGGGTCGCTACCGGTGCCCTCCGGCCCGATGGCGACGACCGAGGTGCCACCGTCCTGGCCGGGGACGGAACCGCCCCCGCCGGCCGGCGGAGGTGCCACCCCGTCGGGCGTCGCGACTGTCGCGCCGCCGGTGTGCGCGGTCAGGCCGGTGGCGGTCGGAGCTGCCGACGGCGTCGTGGTGGCCGGGCCGCTGCGCGGCGTCGGCCGGTCCTGATTGGTCGTCTTCGGCGTCTCCGGGTGGGGGTGGGGCGGGTCGACCACCCGGTCGTAGGCGGAGAGGTCGTAGCCGGCGGCCAGCTCGGCAACCACGTTCACCATCCGCTGGTGGGCCTTCTCCTGCTCTTCCTTGTCCTGCTGGTGGCCCATGATGCCCCCGACCACGGCACCGGGCAGGCCGAAGGCGGCACCCTTGAGCGCGCCCGAGATGGCCTGGTCGTTGTCGTCGGTCTCTTCCGGGCTCTCGGCCTGCTTGTGCGCGGTGCGCAGCTGGCTAGCCATCATGGTGAGGCCCTGCTTGATGCCGGCCATGCCCTCGCCCAGCGCGTCGGAGTGATCGACGATCAGCGTCAGCCGGCGCTGGAACTCCCGACCCGCCGGGCCAGTCCAGGTGTTGCCGAGCTTCTCCAGGTCGCCGCTCAGCTCCCGGCCGAGGCCGTCCAGGATGCCCTTGAGGGCGGCCCACTGGGCGGCGATCCCCTCGATCTGCTCCGGCTTGCCGGCCATCACCGCGTCGTACAGCTCGCGGTGGCTCTTGCCCTGGTAGCGCTGGGTGTACTCAGACACTGCCGTCCCCCTTCGGCTGCAACGCCCGGTCGACACCGGTCAGCGCAGCCGTGATGTCGGTGGCGTTGGCCGCGTTACGCGCCTCGGCGGTGCGGTAGTTGGCCAGGATGGTGCTGGTCGCCTGCTGCGCCGCCTGCACCGCCTGCCGGAGCCGCTCGGCCTGATCCACGTACGACTGGTGGACCTCGCTGTAGCGGCGTGAATTCTGGGTGGCGTCGGTGAACGATCCCAACGCCGGTGGACTGCACTGCATCTCGGTGTTGAGCTTGCGCAGCACCGACTCGGCCTGACTCAGCCGCGACGCCAGGTGCTTGTGGAAGTCCTCAAGGGACAGCAGGTCGACTTCCGTACGCCCGGTCATGGCAAACATCCCCGTCGTTCTGGTTGACAACCGTCAGCGAACCCAGGTTAGTCCACTGCCGCGACCCGGGGCGACCCGTCCGAACGGCTCAGCCGTCGGCGCCGGTCGATGCCCCGGGCAGCCCACCGCCCGTGCCGCCGCTCGCCGGGGCGCTCGTGGCCGTAGTGGACGACGTGGGCTGCGGCACGGACGCGGACGCCGGCGCGTCACCGGGTGCGAACTGCACGAGCGCGTCCTCCCGGTCCAGGGTGGGCCCGGTCGGGATCAACGCGAGCAGCGAGCCGGGCACCGCCAGCGGGGTGACCCCTTCGTAGCCGAGCGCCCCCAGCGTCTCGGCGGAACCGAGCGGGTACCGGACACCCTGCGGGCTGATCAGGTAGACCGTCGCGCCGGCGGCACCGGACCCGCTGGTGCCGGCGCCGGGCGCGGCCTGGGCCAGTACGCCCTTGCCGCCGGGCAGCAGCACCGACTCGGCCGTGCGCACCGCGTCCCGGTTGGTCTGGCGCACCGGCACCGAGCCGGGCTCGTCCGCCGTCAACTCCGCCGGAGCCCGGTCGAAGACCTCCAGCGTGGTGGTCGGGGGACCACCGGCGCTGCCGGCCCGGTACGTCGCGCAGAGCAGCGTCTGCCCGGCCCGGGCCTGGTACAGGGTGGGCAGCGTCCGGGGCATTCCGTCCGCGTCCACCCGCTGCTCGGTCAACAGCCGACCGGCCTGGTCCGGCGTGATGTCGGTGATCTGACCGCCGCCACTGATGAGCAGCAGGGCGGTGATCTCACTGATCGAGACGAGACCCTCCCGCGCGAGCACGTAGTGCTGCCCCGCCGCCTGGAAGACCTGACCGATGGTGGCGGGCCGGCCGGCGACGCTCAGCCCGCTGCGGTCGCCCATTCCGGGCAGCGACGGCTTGCGCAGCGGCGGCCCGGCCGGCACGGCGTTGAGCAGCTGCTGCCCGACCGGCAGCGGTGCCGTGCCGGTCATCCGCAGCGCCGCGACCGCCTGGTCACCGCCGCGCACCTCGAGCCGGGAGTTGCCGGTGAGCAGGTGCCGCTGACCGTCGACGGTGACCAGGACCGCCCGGTCGCCGAGCGGCGCACCGCCGGGCAGCGCGCGGTCGATCACGACGCGGGTGGTGGAGTGGCGCGGGTCGGCCGCGTCGGGCACGTCGCAGACGGACCACGGCAGGCCGGTCAACGACTTGCGGTCCGGCAACGCGTCGGGCGCGCCGACGATGCCGACGGTGTGCCCCCGTGGACGGTCGCGCAGCGCCGCCTGCGACATGGTGCGCACCGTGGGGTCGGGCTCGTTGAGGATCAGCCGTGCGGAGGCGTAGTTGAGCGTCGGATGCAGCTGTCCCTCGGCGAACACGTACGTCGCGCCGGTCTCCCGCTCGATGACCAGGCTGTTCTCCTCCAGTGGCGCGGTGTTCCCGGTCAACTGGCCGTACGCGCCCACGCCGCCGAGCACCACCGCCGCGGCGATCACACTGCCGAAGACCGCCATGCCGAGCCGTCGCATCGGCAGGTTGGTCGTCTCCGGATCGCCCGACACGAGCGCGGAGACGATCCGACGGGTGACGAAGCGGTACGCCTGCACCTGATCGCGGCGGGTCCGCATGACTTACCTCCGGCGGGGTGGATCCGCGACGATGTCCTCGGGGTGCCGTCGCGGGCTTCCCTACGATAAGGGGCCGACGGCGGGTCCTCGGGGCCGCCGCCGGATCGGTGCCGGGCCGACCCGGCGCAGAGTCGTACCGTCCAGGAGGGACAGTCAGCGATGACGCAGGTTCAGGCGCCACCCGCGGATGCGGTCGCGAGGCCGTCCGACGTCCCGGTACGGGCCACCCCGGCGGCCGATCGGCCGGGTCGGGGTCGCATCGGTCCGGTGCTGGTCGGCCAGCTCGTCGTACTCGAGGTGTGTGCCCTCGCCGTCTGGGCCGCGACGGCCGGGCCGAGCTGGCTGCTCGCCACGGTCGCCGCCCTGGCGGTCGCTGTCGTGGTGGCCGCGTTCGCCCGCCGTGGCGGTCGCTGGTGGTTCGACGACCTGCTGCTGCGTCGCCGGCTCCGCCACCGCCGCGAACGGGCGGCGGCCGCGCTGGCCGGCGGGACCGCCGTGGACCCCCGGCTGGCCGCGCTCGCACCCGAGCTGGGCGTCATCGAGTTGACCGACCGGGGCACCCGGCTCGGCATCGGGCAGGACGAGCAGGGCTGGTTCGCCGCTGTCGCGCTGCAACCGGTCACCGGCGCCGCGGTCGGTTCGGTGGACGCGGCGACCGTGGACCGCGCGTTGCGGGTGCTCGCCGACTTCTCGGCCCCGGTGTCCAGGGCCCAGGTGGTCGCGCACACCCTGGTCTGGTATCCGGCCCCCGGTGCGCCGCCGGCGGCGCCCCC
>NZ_JBEXHY010000120.1:0-15162 GCF_040608295.1 Micromonospora sp. NPDC005197
GGCGCCGCTGGGGCGGTCGCCGACACCCGATGCCGCAACGGCCAGGCGTACGGCATCGGGTTGCTGACCCGGCTGCCGGCGGCCGACAGCCGGTACGCCGTGCACAGTGGAATCCACCCCACACAGGACGTCGCGGACCCCGAGGAACGACCCTGGCTCTGCGTCCACGTCGGCGGCGCCCTCAACGCCTGCACCACCCACCTGGCGGCGACCAGCCGCGCCGTCGCGCTCACCCAGTGCGGCCACCTGCTCGACGAGATCCTGCCCGCCATTCGTCGGAGCACCGGGTACGCGCCCACCGTGCTCAGCGGCGACCTCAACCTCCGCCTCGGCGACGACCCCGACGTACGGTCCTGCACGCCGCCCGGTTACCTGCGCGTCGGCGACGGCGCGGTGCAGCACATCCTGACGAGCACCGACATCGTGCTCTGCTGCACCCGGTCGGTGGGCATGGGTGGGGCGACCGACCACCCCGCCCTGCTGGCCACCCTCGTCATCGAGGACACACGGCCGACCCGCCGCTGACGACAGCCGCCGGCGGGTGCGGTAGGCAGAACAGTTCCTGCGGTGCTTCTCGTCGGAGGGTCGTGCCATGCTGCCGCTCATCTCAGAGCAGGGAGCACAGGGCATGGTCACGGTGATCGTTCGGGATGAGACAGCGACCGGCAGAGCCATCGAGAGCTGGCCGTTGGCGGGCCTGCCGGAGCGCATCTCGGCGCGGGAACTGGTCCGGCTGCGGGTGCGCGAGGAGGTGGCGCGGTTCAACGCCCAGCAGCCGCGGCACTTCCGGGGCCTGGTCCAGCCGACCGACACGGAGGCGACGCTGAACGGCTACCGGGTCACCCCGGGCAGGCGGCTCGACTGGGTGGCGCAGGCGGATCGGGCCTGCGCCGCGTTCGCCCGTAACGGTTTCCTGCTGTTGGTCGGCGACCGCCAGATCGAGGACCTCGACGAGGAGATCGACCTGCGTACCGACCCGGACGTGGCGTTCGTCCGGCTCGTCGCGCTGGTGGGTGGCTGACATGGGCGACTGGACGGCACTGCTGCCCCTCCTGACCGATGCGGACCGGCGACAGGTGGAGACCGGCGTCGCCGAGGCCGACGAACGGATCCGGGCGGTGCTGAGGATCGCGAGCACGTACTTCTGGGGCTCCTCGGTGACCAGCGTGCCGGAGTGGGCCACCGTCGAGTCGTGGCCAGCCGAGGAGCGTCGCCGCGCCGCCCTGGCCGTGCACCGGGAGTCGGCGAGCGGCTCGATCCCCACCGCGCTGAACGACGTCGTACGCAGCCTCGCCGCCGAGGACGTCCCGTTCACGCGGGCGGACCTGGTGTGGTGCCTGGACGTCCTCGCTCGCGGCGCCGGCTTCGACAACGGCGCCGACCTGGAGCTGCCCGCCCTGATCGCTCCGCGCCTGCCGGCCGCCGAGCTGGCCGACCTGGTGCCGGCGCTGTCCGCCCTCGTCAGTGAGCTGGTCGACGACTACTTCATCGCAGCGGGGCCCCGCCGACGTGCCGTGACGCTGCTCGGCCGGGCCATCGACCGGGCCACCGGTAGTCGCCTGCCGTCGTCGCTGTTGCACGGCGGGGACACCTTCGGGCCAGCCGTACGCGCCGACCTGGGAGCCGCCCTCGTCGCGCCGGGGGTGCCGGAATTGCTGGAGCACTGCGCCGCTCTGGACAAACCGGCGGCGACCGCGAAGTGGCTGCGCCGCCTCGACGAACTGCTCGCGGCCGCGCACGGCGGCCGGCAGGTCGTACGCCGGCTGCTCGACGCGTTCACCGCCCACGGCCGGACCGTCCACGACGACTCGGACCGCCTCCTGCGCGGGCTGGTCTGGGCGTTGTCGCGCGAGCGCGACGAAGGAGCGACGGACCTGCTGGCGCGGGTCACCGCCGGTGCGGCGGCAGCGCCGCGCCAGGCCGCCGGGTTCCCGTACGCCCCGCGCACGGCGATCGCGGCGGTACGACTGCTGGCCGACCGCGACGGCGACGTGCCGCTGCGCACGCTGGCCCGGCTGGCCGTGACGGTCCGGAACAAGGCCGTGCGGAGCCGGGTCCAGGCCGCGCTGACCCAGCTCGGCGCGCGACGCGGGTGGACGCTCAGCGAGGTCATGGAGCTGACAGTCGACGACCACGGGCTCGGGCCCGACGGGTGCCTGCGCACAGCCGTCGGCCCGTACGAGGCGACGGTCGAGATCGTGGGCGACCGGGCACGGCTGGTCTTCGCCCGGGACGGCGTTGCCCTCAAGGGCGTCCCGGCCCAGGTCAAGCAGGCGCATGGCGACGAGCTCACGCACCTGCGGGACGTCGTCAAGCGGATCGGCGCGACCCTGGCGAGCGAGCGCCAACGGGTGGAGGGGCTGCTGTCGGAGGAGCGCACCTGGTCGTACCCGGACTGGTCGTCGCGCTTCCTCGACCACCCGGTCACGGCGACCTACGGACGGCGCCTGCTGTGGGAGACCAGCACCGACGGCCAGCGCTGGACCGCCGGCCTGCCCCGACGGGACGGCGACGAGTGGACGATCGTCGACCGGGACGGCCGGGCCCTCGCGCACGGGTCGGTCCGGCTGTGGCATCCCGTCCGCGCGAACACGGCCGAGGTCCTCACCTGGCGTGGGCACCTGGTCGCCGCCAGCCTGACGCAGCCGTTCAAGCAGGTCTTCCGGGAGGTCTACCCGCGCACGCCGGCCGAGGAGAAGACGCACACCTACTCCAACCGGTTCGCCGGGCACATCCTGCGCTACCGGCAGGCCAACGCCCTGCTGCGCACCCGTGGCTGGCAGGCCGGCTACCTCGGCACCTGGGACGGCGGGTACGACAGCGAAGCCACCAAGGTCTTCGGCGGCGGGGCGTGGCGGGCGTCCTTCCACCACGCGCTTGTCGACAACCCCGATCCACACCACTACGACGTCGAGTACTGCTCCACCGACCAGGTGCGCTTCGCCCGACACGACGGGACGACCTGGCTGCCCGCCCCGGTCATCGACGTGCCACCGCTGGTGTTCAGCGAGGCCATGCGCGACGTGGACCTGTTCGTCGGCGTCACCTCGATCGCCACCGACCCGCAGTGGGCCGATCGCGGCGACGAACGCTTCTCCGCCTACTGGCAGCGCACGGCGGTCGCGGAGCTGACCCCGTCGGCGCAGGTACGCCGGGACGCGCTCGCGCGGCTGCTGCCCAGAATGGCCATCGCCGACCGGGTGGACCTCACGGACCGGTATCTGCGGGTCCGGGGGACCCTGCGCGCGTACCGGATCCACCTCGGGTCGGGCAACGTCATGATGGAGCCCGACGACGCGTACCTGTGCATCGTCGCCGCGCGCGCACAGACCGGGCGTCTGCACCTGCCGTTCGACGACGACCCCATGCTGTCCACGATCCTGTCCAAGGCGATCATGCTGGCCGCCGACGACCGGATCACCGACCCCACCGTGCTGAGCCAACTGCGACCCGTCGAGGTCGACTGATGCCGACCGAGAGAGTGGACTACCGGCGCAGAGCGAACGAGATCGCCGGAAAGATCAAGTCCGGAGAACTTGCGCCGGGCGAGAAGCTACCGTCCACACGGGAGCTTGCCGAGCAGCACGCCGTGCACATTTCCACCATCAACCGGGTCATGACCATCCTCAAGGACCGCGGGTTGGTTGAGGGACATCCCGGTAAAGGTGTCTACGTAGCCGAGGGATGAGCTCAGGCCGGCCGGGGTCAGGGCAGCAGGACGACGTGCAGACGGCGCGGGCCGTGCACCCCCTCCACCCGGATCAACTCGATGTCGCTGGTGGCCGACGGCCCACTGATCCAGGTCAGCGGGCGGTGCGGCGTCAGTCGGGCCAGGGCCTCGGGCACGGTGGCCACCACCTGGTCGGCGCGGAGGACGCACACATGCCGGTCCGGTAGGAGGCTGAGCACCCGGCGGCCCTGGTCGGGCGAGCCGTCGAGGACGATCGTTCCGGTCTGGGCGATGGCGACGGCGGCGGCGGTGACGACGGCGTCCGCGGCGCCGATCCGCGCGTGGTCGAGGCCGTCGTCGGTCAGCGCGGTCACCGTCGGCGGCAGCCAGGCAGGCGGCAGGCCCGGCGGTACGACGACGGTGCCCCCCACCGGCAGGAGGTCGGCGATCGTGTCGGCGACGGCGGCCTCGGCGACCCGGTGCACGTGCGCCCGGTAGTCGGTCAGCCGCTGCGCCAGCTGGTCGAGGTCGACGGTGTCGGCCTGCCGGTAGTCGCGGGGCGCCGGCGCCGGCGCGGGGCTGCCGGTGGCGAGCGCGGCCCGCAGCCGGCCGAGGACGAGGTCCCGGGAGGTCACCGCCCGGCCCACCATTCGCGGAACGTCTGCGCCGGCGGGTCCGGCAGGTCCCGGCTGGCGGTCCAGCCGTTCAGCGGTGGGGGCAGCCCTCGGCCACGCCGACCGGCGAGCCGGCTCAGCCGCGCGGCGCGCTGCCCGGCCGCGTACAGCCGGGGTCGGTCCATCGTGTACGCGGCGGCGGCCATCGCGATCGACTCGGCGGTGGGCCGCGGTCGCGACTCGACGGCCTCGGCACGCAGGTGCACCAGCAGCTCCGGGATGTTGATTTTGACGGGGCAGGCGTCGTAGCAGGCGCCGCAGAGCGTCGACGCGTACGGCAGGGAGGCGTTGTCCTCGATGCCGGTGAGCTGGGGCGACAGCACCGCCCCGATGGGCCCCGGGTACACCGACCCGTAGGCGTGGCCGCCGGCACGCTCGTAGACCGGGCACACGTTGAGGCACGCCGAGCAGCGGATGCACCGCAGCGCCTGCCGGCCGACCTCGTCGGCGAGCACCGCGCTACGCCCGTTGTCGAGCAGGACCAGGTGGAACGCCTGCGGCCCGTCGCCCGGGGTCACGCCCGTCCACATCGAGGTGTACGGGTTCATCCGCTCCCCCGTCGACGCCCGCGGCAGCAGCTGGAGGAAGACCTCCAGGTCCCGCCAGGTCGGCACCACCTTCTCCACGCCCATGACGGTGATGAGGGTTTCCGGCAGGGTCAGGCACATCCGCCCGTTGCCCTCGGACTCGACCACGGCCAGGGTGCCCGTCTCGGCGACGGCGAAGTTCGCGCCGGACACCGCCACCGGCGTACTCAGGAACGTCTCGCGCAGGAACCGGCGCGCGGCGGCCGCGAGGGCCGCCGGGTCGTCGGTGAGCGCCGGGTCGACGCCGGGCATCTCCCGCAGGAAGATCTCCCGGATCTCGGCCCGGTTGCGGTGGATCGCGGGCACCAGGATGTGGCTCGGCCGGTCGTCGCCGAGCTGCACGATCAGCTCCGCCAGGTCCGTCTCGATTGGGGTGATCCCGGCCGCTTCGAGGGCCTCGTTGAGGCCGATCTCCTGGGTCGCCATGGACTTGACCTTGATGACCCGGTCCGCGCCGGCCGCGCGGACGAGGTCGGTGACGATCCGGTTGGCCTCAACCGCGTCCGCCGCCCAGTGCACCACGCCGCCGGCCTCGGTGACCTTCTCTTCGAGCTGTTCCAGCAGGTCGGGCAGGCGGTGCAGGGTGTCGGCCTTGATGGCCGCGCCCGCCGCGCGCAACTGCTCCCAGTCCGCCTGCTCGGCGATCACACCCGCGGACTTGGCCCGGATCGTCGACGTGGCGTGGCGGAGGTTGCGCCGCAGTTGCGGGTCGGCCAGGCTGCGCCGCGCGGCGCTCGGGAACGACTCGTCGCCGCGCAGGTGCCCCACGCCCGCCGGCGCGGTCACCGGTGGGGTGGTCGCCGGCATGCCGAGGAACGTCCGGCGGGTCACGACCGGACCGCCGACCGGGCGCTGACCGTGCCGCTCTGCTCGGTCGAGGCCAGGATCTCGGCGAGGTGCACGGTGCGCACCCCGGTCCGCAGTCGCGACAGGCCGCCGCCGATGTGCATGAGACACGAGACGTCCCCGGCGGCGCACACGTCGGCGCCGGTGGCGAGCACGTGGCGCATCTTGTCCGCCAGCATCGCCGTGGACGTCTCCGGGTTCTTCACCGCGAACGTGCCGCCGAACCCGCAGCACTGCTCCGCCGCCGGCAACTCGACCAGGTCGAGGCCGCGCACCGCGCGCAGCAACTGTCGCGGCCGGTCACCCACCCGCAGCATCCGCAGCGAGTGGCAGGTCGGATGGTAGGTGACCCGGTGCGGGTAGTACGCGCCCACGTCGGTCACCCCGAGCACGTCGACGAGCAGCTCCGACAGCTCGTACGTCCGCTCGGCCACCGACTCGGCCCGGCTGGCCAGCCGTACGTCGCCGGCCCGCCGGGCCACCATCGCGTGCTGGTGGCGCACCGACCCGACGCAGGAGCCCGACGGCGCGACGATCACGTCGTACGGGTCGAAGACCCGCACGTGCCGGCGTACCAGGGGAACGGCCTCGCGCTGGTAGCCGGTGTTGACGTGCATCTGCCCGCAGCAGGTCTGCTCCGGCGGGAAGACCACCTCGTGGCCGAGCCGCTCCAGCAGCCGCACCGTCGCGGTGGCCGCCTGCGGGAACATGGTGTCGGCCAGGCAGGTCACGAACAGCGCGATCCGCACCGCACACCCCCGCCCGTCGTCACGGCCGGACCCGCAGATGGGTGAGGCCACCGTCGACGTCCAACACCGTACCCGTGGTCGACGCCGAGAGCGGCGACGCGAGGTAGACGATCGCGTTCGCGACCTCCTGCGGCGTGACCAGTCGTCCGATGGGCTGGCGGGCCTGCAACGCCAGGCGCTCGGCGGCCGGGTCGTCCGCCTGCGCCAGCAGTCGTCCCACCCAGGGCGTGTCGGCCGTGCCGGGGCAGACGCAGTTGAACCGGATGCCCTCGCGGACGTGGTCGGTGGCCATGGCGAGGGTCAGCGACAGCACGGCGCCCTTGCTGGCCGAGTAGAGCGCCCGGCCGGGCAATCCGTTGAGCGCGGCGATGGACGAGAGGTTGACGACCGACGCGTGCTCCGAGCGGCGCAGCCAGGGCAGGGCCGCGCTGACGACGCGCGCCATGCCGACCACGTTGACGTCGAGCACGCGGTGCCACTCGTCGTCGGTCTGGTCGGCGACGGTCCCGGTCGCGCCGATCCCGGCGTTGTTGACCACCACGTCGATGCCGCCGAGCGCGTCGGCGGCCGCGGCGACAGCCTGTTGCACCGACGGGCGGCTCGACACGTCGGCGGCGATGCCGGCGATGCCCTCCGGCAGGCCGCTCGGGTCGAGGTCGAGGACGGCCACCCGGGCCCCCCGCTCGCGCAACTCCACGGCGGTGGCGCGGCCGATGCCGGAGGCGCCTCCCGTGACCAGCGCGGCCAGCCCGGCGAACTCCGCGCTCATGCCGCCACCAACGTCTGGCGTGCCCGCCCCAGGCCGGCGACCTCCAGCTCCACCACGTCGCCGGCGCGCAGGTACGGGTGGTCCGGAAGGCCCAGCGCCACCCCGGCGGGCGTGCCCGTGTTGATGACGTCGCCGGGGTACAGGACCATGAACTGGCTGAGGTACCAGACGACGTGCGCGACCGGGAAGATCATGTCCTTGGTGGACCCGTCCTGGCGGAGAACCCCGTTGACCCACAACCGCAGCGCCAGCGACTGCGGGTCGTCGACCTCGTCGGCCGGCACGAGGCTCGGCCCCAGCGGGTTGAAGGTCTCGCAGCTCTTGCCCTTGTCCCACTGGCCCCCGCGCTCCAACTGGAACGCCCGCTCGGAGACGTCGTGCGACACCGCGTACCCCGCGATGTGCCGCATGGCCTCCTGCGGGGAGTCGGCGTAGCGGATGGTCGTGCCGACGACGACCGCGAGTTCGACCTCCCAGTCGGTCTTCGTCGAGCCGCGCGGAACGAGAACGTCGTCGTACGGCCCGACGATCGTCATCGGGTCCTTCATGAAGACCACCGGCTCGGCCGGCAGCGCCGCACCCGTCTCCGCCGCGTGATCGCGGTAGTTGAGTCCGATGCAGACGATCTTGTGAGGTCGGGCGATGGGAGCACCCACCCGCAGGCTGTCCGCGTCGGGCAGCTCGGCCAGCTCGCCACTGTCGAGCGCGACCCGCGTCCGCGCGATCCCGTCCGACGCCCAGAACGCCCCGTCCAGGTCTGCGGTGAGCGGCCGCAGGTCGAAGGTCGTACCGTCGCGCTGGACGACCGGGATCTCCTGGCCGCTCGGGCCGAGGCGCTGGAAGTTCATCTCACTCTCCTCTGTGTCCGGGCTGACTGGCGGGTGGCGGACACCCCCGCATTCAACACCGACACGCCCCGCGACCGGCACAGCGGGAGCACCTCGGTCAGCTCGGTGGGACCTCGTCGCCGCCCCGTACGCCGAGGGCGCGCAGCGTCGCCGCGTCGGCGGGGAAGAACGACTCGACGGCCAGCCCGGCGACGGTGACGTCGAGCGGGGTGCCGAACACGGTGGTGGTGCTGAGGAAGGACAGTTCCCGGCCGTGGTGGCGGTACCGGAGTCCGACGGCGACCCGCGAGACCGGGTCGTCCAAAGCCTGCGAATGGCCGTTGCCGCCGGGATAGCCGCGCAGCTCCTCGTACAGGTCGTGCAGGGCCGCGTCGCCGGTGGCGGCGGCCGTCTGGCGCAGCCGGGTGAGCAGGTGCGTACGCCACTCGGGCAGGTTGCCGATCCGCGGGGCCATGCCGTCGGGGTGCAGGCTGAGCCGCAGGACGTTGACCGGAGGGACGAGCAGGTGCGGCGCCGCGCCGTCGGTGAACAACGCCACGGCGGGGTTGGCCTCGACGAGTTGCCAGTGCCGGTCGATGAGCGCCGCCGGGTACGGGCCGTGGCCGTCGAGGATCCGCCGTACGGCGGCACGCACCGGGGCCAGCTCCGGGTCGTCCAGCTCGTGGCGGGGATAGGCGGGCGCGTACCCGCCGGCGAGCAGGATGGTGTTGCGGTCCGCAAGCGGTACGTCGAGCTGCTCGGCGAGCCGCAGGATCAGCTCGGGGCTCGGCCGGGACCGCCCGGTCTCCACGAAGCTCAGATGTCGAGCGGAGATCCCCGTCTCGATCGACAGGTCGAGTTGGCTCATCCGGCGGCTCTGGCGCCAGTCGCGCAGCAGCTCGCCGACCCGTCGTACCGGCCTGGTCGTCGTCGTCACGCGACCGACCCTAGTGATCGCGCCGGCGCACGGACCATTACCTCCGACGTAATCGACAGCGCCCCGGGCGGGCCGCAACCATCTCTCCCGAGAGCGGCGCCCACCGCCGCTCGTCACCCGACGATGAGGAGAGAGCCATGGCTACGAGCTTCGACGCGCTGGCCGAGCGGTACATCGCGATCTGGAACGAGACCGACCCGGCCCGTCGCCGCACCCAGATCGCCGACGTGTGGGCCCCCGACGCCCGCTACGTCGACCCGCTCACCGTCGCCGAGGGCCGGAAGGCGATCGACGCCACGATCGCGGCCGTGCAGGGCCAGTTTCCCGGCATGACGTTCCGGCTGGCCGGCCCGGTCGACGGCCACCACGACCAGGTCCGGTTCACCTGGGAGTTGGGGCCCGACGGGGTCGAGGCGCCGGTCGTGGGCTTCGACGTCGCCGTGCTGGACGGCAACGGGCAGCTCAGCCAGGTGCTCGGCTTCCTGGACCGGGTCCCGGTGGCCTGATCACTCCCGCCCCGGGTGCTGGGCGTCAGCGCGGCGGGGTGTCCCGACGCGACGGGAACGGGGTGCCGGGCTGCCCCAGGGTGGAGCGGGCACGCAGCCCGACCGGGTCCGGAGCGGCCACCGGCGCAGCCGGGGCCGGCTCCGGTCCCCGGCGCGCGTCGAGGTACGCGGCGGCGGCCCGGTCGTCGTCGGTGGGCGCGGCGAGCAGGGCGTAGAGCAGCCCGACCACCCCGAAGATCACCGCCACGATGATCGGCACCAGCAACGCGCTCACCCTGGTGCCGGTCACCCCGTCCGCACGTTCGTGCAGGTGCACCGAGAGCGCGCTCATGCCGGTGAAGTGCATGCCGTTCACGGCGACGCCCATGACCAGCGCGGACGCGAAGATCGCCAGTGGGCGACGGACGGTCATCGCGAGCCACAGCGCGACGGTGGCGGCGACGACCGCGACGACCACCGAGAGGATGACGCGGGTGCTGTCGTAGCCGAGGCTGCCGTTGAGGCGCATCGCCGCCATGCCGGTGTAGTGCATGGCGGCGACGCCGACGCCGGTGAAGACGCCACCGGCGACGAGGCGTACCGGATTCAGCCGGCCGGTGCCGACGATGGCCAGGCCGATACCGACCGCGACCACCGCGATGGCGGTGCTGGCGGCGGTGAGGGGCACGTCGTACCGGATGCGGGTGCCGCCGACGGCGAAGCCGAGCATGGCCATGAAGTGCATCGCCCAGATGGCGGTGCCGCCGAGCGCCCAGGCGGCCAGCAGACCCCACCAGGCGCGCTGACCGGCGGTACGGGCGGTACGGATGCGACCGGCGCAGACGAGCCCGAGGATCGAGCCGAGCACGGACAGCGCGTAGCTCAGCGCGGGTGTGATCCACCCGTACTCAAAGTGATTGATGTCCGCCACGGCGGTCCTCTCCCCCATTCGTTACCGGCGCGTAAGTACGGCGCTCGGGCAATGATCAGGGGTGCCCCGACCAGGCGCAACAGCGCCCCCCGGGCTGTTCGGGGGGTGCCGTCGCGGTGACCGTCCGATGCGTCGGTTCGCGGGCGACGCTGACCGAAAATGATGATCAGGCGGAGGTGTGGTACGCCAGCACGCCCCGGTTGATGGCCGCTATCGCCTGTCGGGCGGTGGAGCGCAGCTCCGGCGAGGCGCCGCCGGAGTCGGCAAGTTGACCGAGCAGGTCGACCACCTGCCGGGCCCACCGGACGAAGTCACCGGCGGGCATCTCCCCGTCAATCTCGTGCCCGCTGCCGAGCACCTTGGCCAGCGCCTCGCCCCGCGCCCACCGGTAGACCGGCCAGGCGAAGCCGAGATCCGGCTCCCGGGTCGCGGCCAGACCGCGCGCCGCCTCGTCGGCTTCGATCTCACCCCACAGCTTCAGCGTCTCGTCGACGGCGTCGGCCACCGGGCCGCGCGGCAGCGACGCCCGCTCGTCGACGTCGCGACGCGCCTCGAAGACCACCACGGACACCGCGGCGGCCAGCTCGGCCGGGGAGAGCCCGTCCCACACCCGTCGGCGCAGACACTCGGCGACCAGCAGATCCGCTTCCGTCCAGATCCGCCCGAGCATCCGACCGGCGTCGGTGACCACGCCGTCACGGGCGAGGTAACCACGATCGGTCAGCAGCGCGACGATCCGGTCGAAGGTCCGCGCGAGGGACCCGGTGCGCCCGGACACCCGCTCGCGCAGCTCCTCGGTGTCCCGCTCCAGCCGACGGCGCCGCTCCGCCCAGCGGGCGTGCTCCTCGCGCTCCGGGCAGGCGTGGCAGGGATGGTTACGCAGCTCGGTGCGGAGTTGGGTGAGCCGGTGGTCCTCGCCGGGCGCCTGCCGGGAGCGGCCACCGCGGCGACCGCCGTGCCGGTCCAGGCCGGTGCCGCTGACCTCGGCGGCCAGGTCCCGCCGGGCACCCGGCGAGCGGTGGTTGAAATGTTTGGGCACCCGGATGCGGGCCAGCACCTCGGCCGGGGTGGTGAAGTCGCCGGGGCTGACCCGCCCCGCCCAGCGGTCCTGGGTGAGCACCAGCGGACGAGGTTCGCCGAAACCACCGGTCGCCGGGTCGAGCACGACGGCCAGGCCGGCCCGCCGGCCCGACGGCACGCGGATCACGTCGCCGACCCGCAGGCGCTCCAGCGACGCCACGGCGGCGGCCTTGCGCTGGGTCTGCCCCTGCCGGGCGATGGCCTTCTCCCGGTCGGCGATCGCCACCCGCAGCGCGAAGTACTCGTCGAAGTCGCCGTGGTGGCAGGCGGCCTCCGCGCCGTACGCCTCGATGGTCTCGGTGTTGCGCTGCACCTGCCGAGCCAGGCCGACCACCGACCGGTCGGCCTGGAACTGGGCGAACGAGGACTCCAGCAGCGCCCGGGCGGGCTCCGCGCCGACCGTGCCGACCAGGTTCACCGCCATGTTGTACGAGGGCCGGAAGCTGGAGCGCAACGGATAGGTGCGGGTGGAGGCGAGCCCGGCCACGTGCCGTGGGTCGGTCTCCGGGGACCACACCACGACGGCGTGCCCCTCGACGTCGATGCCACGCCGACCGGCACGGCCGGTGAGCTGGGTGTACTCCCCCGGGGTCAGGTCGACGTGCGCCTCGCCGTTGTACTTGACCAGCCGTTCCAGGACCACGCAGCGGGCCGGCATGTTGATGCCCAACGCCAGGGTCTCGGTGGCGAAGACCGCCTTGACCAGACCCCGGACGAACAGCTCCTCGACGATCTCCTTGAACACCGGCAGCATGCCGGCGTGGTGGGCCGCGAGGCCACGCTCCAACCCGTCGAGCCACTCCCAGTAGCCCAGCACCGTCAGGTCCTCGCCGGGGATGGCGGTGACCCGGGACTCGACCACCCGGCGGATCTCGGCCCGCTCCTCGGGCGAGGTGAGCCGCAGCCCGGCGGCCAGGCACTGCTGCACGGCGGCGGCGCAGCCGGCCCGGCTGAAGATGAACAGGATCGCCGGCAGCAGCCCTTCGCGGTCCAGCCGGTCGACGATGTCCGGGCGCATCGGCCCCCGCCAGCGGGGGCCGCGCCGACCGGCGCCCGGCCCGGCGCTGCGCCCCTCCCCCAGCTCCAGGCGGCGCATCTGGTCGCGTGTGTAGCGCAGCAACTCCGGGTGCACGTCGTGCTTGCGGGCGGCGTCGGCGTCGTGGAACAGGTCGAACATCCGCTTGCCGACCAGCATGTGCTGCCACAGCGGCACCGGCCGGTGCTCGCTGACCACCACAGCGGTCTCGCCGCGCACGGTGACCAACCAGTCGGCGAACTCCTCGGCGTTGGACACGGTCGCCGACAGCGAGACCAGGGTGACCGAGGCGGGCAGGTGGATGATCACCTCTTCCCACACGCCGCCGCGGAACCGGTCGGCGAGGTAGTGCACCTCGTCCATCACCACGTACGCCAGCCCCTGCAGGGTGCTGGACCCCGCGTAGAGCATGTTGCGCAGCACCTCGGTGGTCATCACCACCACGGGCGCGTCGCCGTTGATCGCGTTGTCGCCGGTGAGCAGGCCGACCTGCTCGGCGCCGTACCGGGCGACCAGATCGTGGTACTTCTGGTTGGACAGCGCCTTGATCGGCGTGGTGTAGAAGCACTTGCGCCGGGTCGGTGGCGTCGCGGCGTCGTCGGCCGCCGCCGGGTCGTCGGGCCGCCCGCGCAGCGCCAGGTGTACGGCGAACTCGCCGACCACGGTCTTACCCGCGCCGGTGGGGGCACAGACCAGCACGCCGCTGCCCCGCTCCAACGACTGACACGCCTCGCGCTGGAAGTCGTCGAGATCGAACCCCAGGTCCAGGGCGAACTCGTCCAGTGCCGGGAACTGCGCGGTCTGCGCGGCCCGGCGGCGCGCCGCTGCGTACCGCTCGGCGGGGCTCGACATGGCACCAAGATTAGTGCGTGCCGGGACAGTGCACCCCACAAGGCCGTCCCGAGGGGCCGTCGGCGGGGGTCGGTAGGGTGCACGGCGTGCCGGACCATGCCGAACCGCCCCAGACCAGTCCGCCGGGCAGCGTCGCGGACGCCAGCGCCCCGCGGGCGTCCCGACGGCCCGTCAAGGCGGTGCTCTTCGACTTCCACGGCACCCTGGCCCAGGTGGAGGAGCCCCGACAGTGGGTCATCGAAGCCGCCGCCGCGTGCGGGGTCACCCTGGACCGGGTTCGCGCCACCTCGCTGGCCGACCGGCTGCTCACCGCCGGCCGCGCGGGCGGCCCCCTGCCGGCCCGGGTGCCGCCCCGGCTGGCCGAGCTGTGGGCCGACCGGGACCTCTACGCGCACGCGCACCGGGGTGCGTACACGGGGCTGGCCGAAACCGTGGACGCGGGCATCGAGGGTTTCGCCGACGCGCTCTACGAGCGGCTGCTCGTCGCCGAGGGCTGGCTGCCGTACCCGGACACCGCTCCCACGCTGGCCGCGCTGCGCGACGCCGGTGTGCGGGTGGCGGTGGTCAGCAACATCGGCTTCGACCTGCGGCCGCACTTCGACGCCTGGGGGTTGACCGACCTCGTCGACGCGTTCGTGCTGTCGTACGAGGTGGGGCGCTGCAAGCCCGACCCGGCGATCTTCTGGCGGGCGTGCGGGATGCTCGGCGTCGACCCCGAGCAGACGCTGATGGTCGGCGACAGTCCGGCGGACGCGGGCGCCGTCGCCGCCGGCTGCGCGGTGCTGGTGCTCCCGGCCGCCGACCCGGGCCGGGAGAACGGCCTCGGCGCGGTCCTGGACCTGGCCCTGCCGACCTGAGCCGCGCCCGCGGAAACCGTCAGGTCGGGATGTGGATGACCGGCAGCTCGCCGTCGCCGTACCGGTCCTCCCCGGTCAGGATCGAGGCGTCATGGTCGAGTACGGCCAGCACCGTGGTGGCGAGATCGGCGCGACCCGTCACCGTCCGCCAGTAGCTGAGCTCGTGCCAGGAGCGCCCCTCGGTGGAGAGCACCGCACAGGCGTCCAGGGTCAGCAGCCGGTGCAGGGTCGCCCGTTCCTTCGGGTCGCTGACGATCGCCAGGGCCTCCGCCGCGGTCACGGCGGTGACACCGAACCTGTTGCGGTCCTGGATGACCTCGTGCAGCGGCTCCCCGACATGCACCGACCCCGCCAGATAAGCCAGCAGCGCTGACCGATCCAGCACGAGCCGAACCGGCCGGTCGTCCGCGGCGCTCACGCGGCCGGCTGGTCGGTGGTGTCCAGCAGGTGTTGGCGTGCCCGCTCACGCAGCGCATTCCGGCGCTCCGGCGACCAGTCGGCCTCAACGGCGGCACGACGGGCGCGCGCCTCGGCCACACCCTGCTCGGTGATCTGGATGCCCTGGTGGGCCAGCTCCGCGTCCAGGGCGTCCAGACGCATCCGGTCCCGGACGGCCTGGGTGATGTACGCGCTGGCGTTGGACTCGTGCTCCAGGCGCTCCGCCACGTCGGGTGGGACGGAGATGGACAGCTTCCGCATCGCGCTGGTCATACCCAAGACCGTACGCCGGTAGCACCGCGTTGGCGAACACCTACGGCCGTGTCCCGCGCTCGGGTGCGTGCGGGGTCATGCCGAGCAGCCCTTCCTGCCAACCGACCGCGTTGAGGGTGTACCCCTGCCCGGCCCGGTTCCCAGCCCGCCG
>NZ_JBEXHY010000121.1:0-14842 GCF_040608295.1 Micromonospora sp. NPDC005197
ACGGCGAGCCCGGGCCCGCCGTGGACCGGCTCGTCGCGGGTCTCGCGGCGCTCGGCACCCTGATCTTCGCCCAGCGGGTACGCCTCCTCGTCGCGCACCGGGTCGAGGACCCGGCCGGGCTGGTCGCCGCCGAGGCGGCGGTGACGGCGGTCGACGAGGACCGCGCCGAGCTGCGGCTGTCGGTGAAGGAGCGGGACGACTTCTTCTCCACGTACTTCGTCAGCACCTGGTCGCCGTACGTGGTCCGGCTCGCGGCCCGGCTGCGGCTCACCCCGACCGGGGTCACGGTCATCTCGGTGCTGTTCGCGCTGGCCGCCGCCGTGCTGTTCGGGGTCGGCGGGCGACCCGCGCTGGTCGGCGGCGCGGTGCTGCTCTACCTCGGCTTCGTGCTGGACTGCGTGGACGGTCAGCTGGCCCGCTACACCCGGCACTTCAGCGCGTGGGGCGGCTGGCTGGACACGATGGCCGACCGGGCGAAGGAGTACCTGGTCTACGCCGGCCTGGGCTTTGGAGTCAGTCACGCCGGGCTGGGCAACGGCTGGGCGTTGGCGATCGCCGCGATGACGTTGCAGACCGTCCGGCACATGACCGACACCTGGTACGGGGTGCTGCACGACGAGGCGGCACGCCGGCCCCGGACGGCGGCGGGAGCCAGCGGCGGTATCGGTGACCGGCTGAACGCCGCGTCGACGCGGGTGCAGGCGGACACGGGCTCGCTGTCGTACTGGCTGAAGCGGACCGTGGTGTTCCCGATCGGTGAGCGGTGGGCGCTGATCGCGCTGACCGTGGCGCTGTTCAATCCGTTGGTCAGCCTCATCGCGGTGCTGGTCTGGGGTGGGTTGGCGTTCGCGTACACCGGGGCGTTGCGCACGTTGCGGGCCCGCTGGATGTGGGTGCCGGTGCTGGACACGGTCGACGCGACCCTGCACCGCGACGACGGCCCGCTGGCCCGCCGGCTGCCGGTGGTCCGCCCGATGGGGCCGCTCACCCTGGCGGTGATCGCCGCGCTCGGGCCGGCGGTGCTGCTTGTCGTCGCCCTGCTGGGCGACTCGCCGGCAGGGCTGCGGTGGGCGGTGCCGGTGGCGTTGCTGGTGCTGCTGGCCGGTGGCCTCGGCGCCGGGGCCGCGCACAACGGCCCGCTGGACTGGCTGGTGCCGGCGGCGCTGCGGGCCGCCGAGTACCTGTTCGCGATCGCCGTCGGGGTGGTCGGCGACGCGCCGGGCTGGCTGATCTTCGGCTACGTCTTCGTGCTCACCGTGCACCACTACGACCTGACGGCGCGACTGGAGAAGCGGCAGACGGCGCCGCCGCTGCACGTCGCCACGCTGGGCTGGGACGGACGTTCGGTGCTGCTGGCCCTCGCGGCGATTGTCGGCATCGTGAGTATCGCCATGGCTACACTCGGTGCGTACCTTCTCGTGGTTTTCGTGGCGAGCGTCGTCCTGGCCTGGTTCGTCCGGCCGGCCCGTAGCGCGCGGGCGTCGGCCGCGCCGGTGGGCGCGGGAGGTGTCGCGCCGCGCTGACGGAGGGACGGCCGGATGACCCTGATCAGTTTCGTGGTGCCGGCCTTCCGGGTGCAGGGATATCTGCGCGAGTGCCTGGACTCGGTCCTCGGCCAGCCGGTGACCGACCTCGAGGTGATCGCCGTCGACGACTGCTCGCCCGACGCCAGCGGCGAGATCATCGACGAGTACGCGGCCCGCGACCAGCGGGTCCGGTCGGTCCGACTGTCGGAGAACGTCGGCCTCGGTCCAGCCCGCAACATCGGGCTGGACCAGGCCGTCGGCGAGTACGTGTGGTTTCTCGACGGGGACGACTGGCTGGCGCCGGACTGCCTGCGGGAGGTGGCCGAGCGACTGCGCGCGACCCGGCCGGACGTGCTGCTGGTGGACCACGTCCGGACGCACTGGAACGACACCGCCACCCGCAGCGCGATGGCCGAGGTGTTCCCGGAGTCGCCCGGGGCGGCCACCTTTCGGCTGCGGGACCGGCCGGAGGCGATGCGGCTGCTGCACACCGCCTGGAACCGGCTGGTCCGCCGCGAGTTTCTGGTCGAGCTGGGGTTGCGCTTCTCGGACGGCTGGTACGAGGACGTCTCGTTCAGCTACCCGGTGCTGATGGCGGCGCAGCGGATCGGCGTACTGGATCGGGTCTGCGTCAACTACCGGCAGCGCCGTGCCGGCGCGATCACGAAGACCAGAGGGGACCGGCACTTCGAGGTGTTCCCGCAGTGGCACCGGGTCTTCCACCTGATGGACGCCTGGTCACCGGCGGTGGACGCGCTGCGGCCGGCGGTCTTCGAACGGATGATCTGGCACTACCTGACCGTGCTGGGCAACGGTCAGCGGATCGCCCCGGAACTGCGGCCGGCGTTCTTCGCGCAGATCACCGCCGACTACGCGCGGTGGCTGCCGGAGGGCGGGTATCCCGTGCCGGAGGGCGTCGAGGGAGTCAAGCACCGGCTGGTGGCGGCCGGCCGGTGGCGGACGTTCAGTGCGTTGCGGGCCGCCAGCCGGGCCCGCGACACGGCCCGGAGGCAGGCGCGTACCGCCCGTCGTCGGGTCGGGCCGGTGGCCCGGCGTGGCGCGCGGCTGACCCGCGACGGGCTGCTGCACGAGTACTACCGGGCGGAGCTGCGCCGGCCGGTGGACCCGACGCTCGCGGTGTACGCGGCCTACTGGTACCGCGGGTACTCCTGCAACCCGGCCGCGATCTACGAGGCGGCCCGCCGGCTGGCCCCCGAGGTGCGGGGCGTGTGGATCGTGCGCCGCGACCGGGTGGACGATGTCCCGGCCGGGGTGGAGTACGTCGTCGCCGGCACCCCGGCGTACTACCGGGTCCTCGCGCGGGCCCGGTGGTTGGTCAACAACGTCAACTACCCGGACTTCGTGCGCAAGCGGCCGGAGCAGGTGCACGTGCAGACCCACCACGGCACCCCGGTCAAGGTGATGGGGCTCGACCAGCAGCGCTACCCGGTCGGCGCGGGCCGGATGGACTTCGCCGGCCTGCTGCGCCGGGTGGACCGCTGGGACTACAGCGTCAGCGCCAACAGCTTCTCCACCCAGATGTGGGACCGGGCCTATCCGGCCACCTACACGACGCTGGAGGTGGGCTATCCGCGCAACGACCGGCTGGTCACGGCCAGTCCGGACGAGGTACGCCGGCTCCGCGCGGAGTTCCGCCTCGGGCCCGACGAGCAGGTGGTCCTGTACGCCCCGACGCACCGCGAGCACCTGCCCGGCTACCGGCCGCCCTTCGACCCGGACCGGTTCGTCGCCGCGCTCGGTGACTCGGGACGGCTGCTGATGCGCAGCCACTACTTCCACGACCGGGAGCGCCGGCCCGGCTGGCCGCTGGACTTCCAGCGGGTGCGCGACGTCAGCGGCTACCAGCGGGTGGAGGACCTCTACCTCGTCGCCGACGTGCTGGTCACCGACTACTCCTCGGCGATGTTCGACTATGCGGTGCTGGACCGGCCCATCGTGCTCTACACACCGGACTGGGAGGCGTACCGCCTGGCCCGGGGTGTCTACTTCGACGTTACCGCGGAGCCACCGGGGGCTGTGGCCACCACGTTCGCCGACCTGCTCGACCTGTTCCGCACGGACGCGGTGCGCTCGGACGCCGCGCACAAGGCCCGCCAGCACTTCCGGGGCCGGTTCTGCCGCCTGGACGACGGGCAGGCGGCCGAGCGGGTGGTGCGCCGGGTGTTCCTCGGCGAACAGCCCGAACCGTCGGCGGGCTGCTGACCGCAACGACACCTCGTCCCGGCGTAATAGCGGCGTCATGGGCCGAACACGAGACGTTTACCCGATGTGCGAATCGAATGATCCTGGTCACAGTCTTGTGGGGGTTCGGCCGACGACCTGGGGGAGGTGACGGTGAGCACCGTCGCGCTCAAAGATGTGACCAAAGTTTTCAAGGACGGCACGTTGGCCGTCGACAGCATAAATCTGGACGTGAACGACGGCGAGTTCATGGTGTTGCTGGGGCCATCCGGCTGCGGCAAGTCCACAGTGCTGCGCATGATCGCCGGTCTGGAGGACCCGACGCAGGGCGCGGTGCTGCTGGACGGGGAACTGGCCAACGACCTGCCGCCACGCGACCGCAAGATCGCGATGGTCTTCCAGGACTTCGCGCTCTATCCGCACATGACCGTTGGCGACAACATCGCCTTTCCGCTGCGGCTGGCCGGTGTCGAACCGGAGCCGCGCGGTGAGCGGGTCACCGACGTCGCGAGTGCCCTGGGCATCAGCGACGTGCTCGCCCGCAAGCCGGGCCAGCTCTCCGGCGGCCAGCGCCAGCGGGTCGCCATGGGCCGCGCAATCGTCCGACGACCGGGGCTGTTCCTGATGGACGAGCCGCTGTCGAACCTGGACAGTGGGCTGCGCGCCGAGCTGCGCGCGGAGATCTCCGGGCTGACCCGGGAGCTGGGCGTCACCACCGTCTACGTCACCCACGACCAGGCCGAGGCGCTGACCATGGCCGACCGGGTGGCGATCATGCGCCGCGGCGTGCTCCAGGACGTGGGCACACCCACCCAGGTGTACGGCCGCCCGGCGACGCTCTACGTGGCCGCCTTCCTGGGCAGCCCCCGGATGAACCTGCTGGAGGCGTCGGTCTACGTCCACCTCGACCGGTACGTCACGCTCAACCTCGGTGACCAGTCGCTCTACCTGCCGTGGAACGACATCCGCAGCCGGGCGGTGGCGCATTACCACGGCGAGCGGATCGTGGTCGGGATGCGGGCCGAGGCGCTCACCCCGGTCGCCCCGGACAGCCCCGGTGACGTGCTGCGCGGCCGGATCCGCTACCTGGAGCACCACGGGCACGAATCGCTGGCGTTCCTCGACATCGGGGCGACCGCGATCGTCGTGGACGAGATGGGCGCGCCTCTGGACCCGCCGCCCGTTGGCCAGCGAGGACTGCGCCGGTTCGGTGCGGTGATGCAGCGGCTCACCGGCAAGCCGGTGGAGCCCCAGGAGGTCTCGAACGGCGCCACGCGGACCAGCGTCCTCCCCGACCCGGGCCGGCACCACCGTCGCCCGGCCGAGTTGGCGGTGCGGCTGGCGCCGTACCCGGCGGTCACCGCCGGTCATCCGCTCGCCGTGTCGGTTCGGATGGACGCGCTGCACTTCTTCGACGAGCGCGGGGCCCGGATCGACGTGGGTTGGCGGTGACGCCACGCCGTAGCGGGGTGGCGGGAGGTCCGTCCGGTGTCCTACCGTCTGCCCACCTAGTCCACTATGTGACACACCGAAAGGGGTGCACCCGTGTCGGGTGACCGTCCCAGCCCGCTCGTCATCGAGCGCATCCTGCGCGACCGGCAGGGCATCTGGCAGCAGATCGTGGCCGAGGGCGACCTCAACGCGCTGACCGGGCGGATGCTGGCCAGCTCCGCCATCGCGCTCGCCTGCTACGGCGCGGTGCTCGGGGCGTTCCACAGCCCGCTGATGGCGCTCACGTCCGCGCTGAAGCTGCCGCTGCTGTTCCTGGTCACGCTGGCCATCTGCCTGCCCACGCTCTACCTGTTCAACCTGGTGTTCGGCGCCCGGCTGTCGGTGCGCCAGTCGCTGGCGCTGGTGATGGTCGCGATCACGGTCACGTCGATGCTCGCGGTGGCGTTCGCACCGATCAGCCTCTTCTTCCTGATCACCGCGCCCGACTACGGCTTCTTCAAGCTGCTCAACGTCGCCATCCTGACGCTGTCGGCGCTGGTCGGGCTGCGCTTTCTGACCGGCGGGATGCAGGTGCTCAACGACCACGGCCTGCTCGCCCCGGCGGTGGCCACGGCCGGGGCCGCGGGCCAGATCAACGCCCAAGCGCCGGCGGTGCCGGCTGGCGTGCCCGCCGGTTCGGTGCCGGCCAGCGTGCCCGCCGGTGCGGCCTCGTCCGCCGATGCGGGTGCCGAGCCGGTCGCCGTGTCGGCGGGAGCAGCGGTGGCGGGGTCGGCCGCGAACGGTGGCACGCCCGCCGCGACGCCGACGGTGCAGACCCCGGCGCACGTCCCGGCCCACGTCCCGGCCCAGTGGGGCGGACAGCCGGCCCCCGGCTCGTTCCCGCCCGGCATGATGCCGCCCGGCTACCCGGCGGCGCAGCGTCCGTGGGCCACCCCGCCGGCCCGGCGCGGCGAGCCGACGCAGCGGCCGGCCAGCATGACGCTGCTCTACATCTGGATCCTGCTCTTCGGGTTCGTCGGCACCCAGTTGGCGTGGACGCTGCGTCCGTTCTTCGGTGACCCGGGTCAGGATTTCTCGCTCTTCCGCAGCATCGACGGCAACTTCTACACGGAGATCCTGCGGACGATCGCCAACCTCTGACCCATCGGTAGCCGGGGAAAACCCTGGTTGCCGCCCTGGTTACCGAGAAGTAACGTCGGGCTATGACCATCGACTCCCGCCAGGTGGCGGCCGGCATCCTGGAAGCGGTGCCGTTCGCCCGTACGCTCGGCATCGAATTCGTCGAGGTGGCACCGGAGGCGGACGGCGGGGTGCGGGCCGTCGTCCGACTCCCCGACACGCCGGCCACCCACAACCACGTCGGCGGCCCGCACGCCGGGGCGATGTTCACTCTCGGCGAGACGGCCTCCGGCGCGGTCGTGCTGGCCGCCTTCGGGCAGCTGCTCGACCGTTGCGTGCCGCTCGCCGTCCGGGCCGAGATCGCCTACCGCAAGCTGGCCCGGGGGCCGGTGCTGGCCGCCGCGCGGCTCGGGCGGCCCGCCCCGGAGGTGATCGCCGAGCTGGAGTCCGGTCGGCGGCCCGAGTTCGCCGTCGAGGTGGAGATCGCCACCGAGGACGGCACGCCCACCTCGGCGATGACGGTGATCTGGACGTTGCGGCCGAACTGAGCGAGGCCACGGGCGGCCGAAAACGGGTTTGCGGGCCGGGCCGGGTGGTTAGATTCGTACCGTGCTGGGCCTACCTGCTCATGTGACCGCCTGTCTCTTCGATCTGGACGGTGTGCTGACGCAGACCGCCCGGGTGCACAACGCCGCCTGGACGAAGACGTTCGACGAGTTCCTGCGGCAGCGGGCCACGGCAACCGGAGAACCCTTCCAGCCGTTCGACCCCGGCCCGGACTACAACCGCTACGTCGACGGCCGGCCCCGCGCCGACGGCGTCCGGTCGTTCCTCGGCTCCCGGGGGATCGTGCTCCCCGAGGGCAGCCCCGACGACCCGCCGGACGCCGACACCGTCAACGGTGTCGGCAACCGCAAGAACGTCCTGCTGCTGGAACAGCTGCGCACCTCCGGAGTCGAGGTCTACCCGGGTTCGGTGCGTTATCTGCGGGCGGCGGCCGCCGCCGGGCTGCGTCGGGCGGTGGTCACCGCGAGCGCCAACGGGCGCGAGGTGGTCGCCGCGGCCGGGCTGGAGGCCCTTCTGGAGGCGCGGGTCGACGGGCTCGTCGCCCGCGAGCAGAAGCTGCGCGGCAAGCCGCAGCCCGACACCTTCCTGGCCGGGGCCAGGATCCTCGGTGTGGACCCCACCCAGGCCGCCGTCTTCGAGGACGCGCTCTCCGGGGTGGCCGCCGGCCGGGCCGGCGGCTTCGGGTATGTGATCGGTGTCGACCGGGTGGGACAGGCCGACGAACTGCTCGCACACGGCGCCGACGTTGTGGTGAAGGATCTCGCCGACCTGCTCGACGCGGGCGACGCCGACCCGCCGGCGCCCCGCCCCGCCGGCGACACCGCTGGCTGGGCGCCCACCGGCGAGCGGGGCCTCGCGTGATCCGGGAACGGGCCTATCCCGTCGAGCCCTGGCACATCCGGGAGACCCGCCTGGACATGGACGTGCTGGCCCAGTCGGAGTCGGTCTTCGCGCTCTCCAACGGCCACGTCGGTCTGCGCGGCAACCTCGACGAGGGCGAGCCGCACGGCCTGCCCGGCACCTACCTCAACTCGTTCTACGAGCTGCGTCCGCTGCCGTACGCGGAGGCCGGCTACGGGTTCCCCGAGTCCGGGCAGACCATCGTCAATGTCACCAACGGCAAGCTGATCCGGCTGCTCGTCGACGACGAACCGCTCGACGTCCGCTACGGCGAGCTGCTGTCGCACGAGCGCATCCTCGACATGCGGGCCGGCACCCTGCACCGGGAGCTGCACTGGCGCTCGCCGGCCGGCCGTGAGGTCAAGGTCCGCAGCACCCGGCTCGTGTCGTTCACCCAGCGGTCGGTCGCCGCGATCAGCTACGAGGTGGAGGCCGTCGACGGCCCGCTGCGGCTGATCGTCCAGTCCGAACTGGTCGCCAACGAGTCGCTGCCGGCGCAGAGCAAGGACCCCCGGGTCGCGGCGGTGCTGGAGTCGCCGTTGCAGGCTGAGGAGGAGCTGACCACACCGGACGGCGGGCAGCTGATTCACCGCACCAAGGTCTCCGGGCTGCGGGTGGCCGCCGCCATGGAGCACGAGGTGCACGGCCCGGACCACACCACCATCGAGTCCGAGGGGTACGAGGACTGGGTACGCACCACCATCGGCTGCGTGCTCCGTCCCGGCGAGAAGCTGCGGGTGGTCAAGTACCTGACGTACAGCTGGTCCAGC
The DNA here is from genome assembly GCF_040608295.1 of Micromonospora sp. NPDC005197. Classification (NCBI taxonomy): domain Bacteria; kingdom Bacillati; phylum Actinomycetota; class Actinomycetes; order Micromonosporales; family Micromonosporaceae; genus Micromonospora; species Micromonospora sp. NPDC005197. The sequence goes on from NZ_JBEXHY010000121.1 coordinate 8,537, forward strand.
CGCCGTTCGCTGCCCGCGCTCCGCGACCAGGTCGGCGCGGCGCTCGCCGGGGCCCGGCTGGACGGCTGGGACGGTCTGCACCGGGAGCAGCGCAACTACCTCGACGAGTTCTGGGACGCGGCCGACGTGCTGGTCGAGGGCGATCCGGAGATCCAGCAGGCCGTGCGGTTCGGTCTGTTCCACGTGCTCCAGGCCGGCGCCCGGGCCGAGCAGCGACCGATCTCGGCGAAGGGGTTGACCGGCCCCGGTTACGACGGGCACGCCTTCTGGGACACCGAGATGTTCGTCCTGCCGGTGCTCACGTACACCCAGCCGAGCGCGGTGCGCAGCGCCTTGCAGTGGCGGCACAGCACGCTGGGGCAGGCCCGGGAACGGGCCGAGACGCTCGGCTTCAAGGGCGCCGCTTTTCCCTGGCGGACCATCGAGGGGCCGGAATCCTCCGGGTACTGGCCGGCCGGCACCGCGGCGTTCCACATCGCCGCCGACATCGCCGACGCGGTCCGCCGGTACGTGCTGGTCACCGGGGACACCGTCATGGAGCGGGAGATCGGTCTGGAGTTGCTGGTCGAGACGGCCCGGCTGTGGCGCTCGATCGGGCACCACGACCGGCACGGCCAGTTCCACATCGACGGGGTCACCGGCCCCGACGAGTACACGGCGGTGAAGAACGACAACGTCTACACCAACCTGATGGCCCAGCGGAATTTGCTCACCGCCGCCGAGGTCGTGATGCGCTACCGGGATGAGGCGTTCCACCTCGGGGTCACCGACGAGGAGGCGGCGAGCTGGCGGGACGCGGCGACCTCGATGCACGTGCCGTACGACCACGAGCTGGACGTGCACCAGCAGGTGGAGGGGTTCACCCGGCTGCAGGAGTGGGACTTCCCGCACACACCCGCGGAGAAGTACCCGCTGCTGCTGCACTACCCGTACTTCGATCTGTACCGCAAACAGGTTGTCAAGCAGGCTGACCTGGTCCTGGCCATGCACTGGCGGGGGGACGCGTTCACCCCCGAGCAGAAGGTGCGCAACTTCCTCTACTACGAACGACGGACGGTGCGCGACTCGTCGCTGTCGGCCTGTACCCAGTCGGTGCTCGCCGCCGAGGTGGGCCATCCCGACCTGGCGCACATCTACCTGCGCGAGGCCGCGCTCATGGACCTGCACGACCTCAACGAGAACACGCGCGACGGCGTGCACATGGCCTCGCTGGCCGGCGCGTGGCTCGCCCTGGTCAGCGGGTTCGGCGGGCTGCGCGATCACGACGGTGAGCTGTCGTTCGCGCCCCGGCTCTCCAGCCGGCTCAGCCGCCTGGAGTTCTCCGTTCAGTGGCGCGGGCTGGCGCTGCGGGTGGACGTCCGGCCGCACCAGACGACGTACTCGCTGCGCCACGGTGGCCCGGACGACGTCGTGGAGCTCCGCCACCACGACCAGATGCTGCGGGTCACCTGCAATGAGCCGGTGACCGTGCCGGTGCCGCCGGCCGAGCCCTCGGGGCCGCCGCCGGAGCAGCCACCGGGCCGGTCGCCGTTGCTGCGGCTGCCCGAGCACGAGCAGTGACGGCCGGGGCGGGAGCACTCCCGCCCCGGCCGTCACGCGCGTACGTCAGACCGGCTCGCCGGTCGAGGGCCGCCCGATCGCGTCGCGGGGTGCGGCCGCCTTGGGATCGTCGGGCAGCCGGGCCGAGGCGGCCTGGTCCCCGAAGTCCTGGTTGCGCTCCGCGTCCTGTTCACGCTGGTCGCGCTCGGTCATCTGCTGCTGCCGGGAGATCTGCTGCTTGGCCATGCTGATCCTCGCGATCCGTCGGGGCGCCGGTGCGCCGACACGGTCTGCGGTCGGTCGTCGCGTACCCGGCGGCCCACCCGGCAAACGCCGCCCCGGAAGCCGCGCGACGCGGCGGGCGCGGGGGCGCGTGCGACGCGGCGGGTGGGGTAAGCGGGCCAGAGGCGAGCACGCGGAGGTGCGGCATGGACGAGCAGCGCAGCACGGTGACCATTCCGATCCGGGACGCCCAGCTTCCCGCCGATCTGATGCTGCCCCCACGGCCGGTCGGCGTGGTGCTGTTCGCGCACGGCAGCGGTAGCTCGCGGCACAGCCCACGCAACGTCGCGGTGGCCCGGACGCTGACCGACCGCGGCCTCGCCACCGTGCTGGTGGATCTGCTCACCCCGGACGAGGACGAGCTGGACACGCGCACCGCCGAACTGCGGTTCGACATCGGGATGTTGGCCAGCCGGCTGGCCGGGATCGTCGACTGGTTGGCGGTCGAGAGCCCCGCCGGTGACGTGCCGATCGGTCTCTTCGGTGCCAGCACGGGCGCCGCCGCCGCGCTGGTCGCGGCCGCGTACCGCGCCGACCGGGTGGGGGCGGTGGTCTCCCGGGGCGGCCGACCCGACCTGGCCGGCGCCGCCCTGGCCCAGGTGCGTACCCCGACGCTGCTGCTGGTCGGCGGCCTGGACGAGGAAGTGCTCACGCTCAACGAGCAGGCGCTCACCGAGCTGGGGGAGGTCGGCGAACTGTGGGTGGTGCCGGGGGCCACCCACCTCTTCGAGGAGCCCGGCGCGCTCGACCAGGTCGCCGAACACGCCGGCACCTGGTTCACCACCCATCTCGCCCGGACGACCGCCGCGCCGCGCCGCTCATGACAGTGCCGGCGCGTCCGTGGTGGAGCGGCGGCGCTGAACGGTGTCGATGACTCGCCAGAGAACGGCGGTGATCGGAACGCTGACGAAGGCGCCGGCGATGCCCGCGATCAGGGTGCCCGCGGTGACCGCCACCAGGATGACGGCCGGGTGCAGGCGCACCTGCCGCTTCATGACCAGCGGCTCCAACAGGTTGCCCTCGATCTGCTGCACCGCGACCACCGCGGCGAGGGTGAGCAGGGCGGTCGTCGGCCCGTTGGCCGCCAACGCCACCAGCACCGCCACCGCGCCGGCCACCGTAGCCCCGATGATCGGTACGAAGCCGCCGAGGAAGGTGATCAGCGCCAGCGGCAGGGCCAGCGGCACCCGCAGCAGCACCAGGGCCAGGCCGATGCCGATCGCGTCGATCGCGGCGATCAGCATGGTCCCCCGGCTGTACGCGCCCAGCGTCTGCCAGCCGGCCCGGCCGGCCTCGGCCACCACCGGTCGGTTCGGGCCGGTCATCCGGGACAGCACCCAGTGCCACATCGACCTGCCGTCCTTGAGCAGGAAGAAGAGCAGCACCAGGGCGAGCAGCGCGGAGCCGACGACCTCGCTGGCCGTCCGGGCGCCCGCCACCGGGTCCGGAGAACTGCCGCTGAGCCCCTCCCGGGCCTGGTCGACCAGCTTGTCGAGTTGGGCGTCGCTGACCGGCAGGGTGGACGTGACGAAGTCACGGCTGCGGTCGAGCCCCTGGGTCAGCTCCTGACTGAGCTGGTCGAACTGGCTGGCGGTCAGGTTCCACACCAGCGCGCCGACCCCCACCAGGATGCCGAGCAGCAGCAGGACGGTGAGCAGCGCGGCCAGTGCCGCGGGCAGGCGCAGGCGGCGCAGCCGGAGCAGCACCGGGTCGAGCAGCGCGGTGAGGAAGATGGTGGCGGCCAGCGCGATGGCCAGTGGCGCCAGCAGGACGGCGATCCGGCCCAGCAGATAGAGCCCGGCGACGATCACCACCAGGCAGGCGCTCCACACCACCGCGCTTCGGACCAGCCAGGGCAGGCTGGCCCACGCCTGGCGCGGGCCGGTCTCACCGGTCTCACCGGTCGTCGCCGCGGTGCCGGTTGTGGACGCGGTGCCGGTTGTGGACGCGGTGCCGGTTGTGGACGCGGTGCCGGTTGTCGGCGCGGCGTCCGCCCCGGGTTCGTCTGCCGTCATGTCGGCCCTCCTCGATCTCGGCGAGTCGGTACCCGGCCGGCGATGCACCGACACCCGAATCGCGCCATCCCCGTCCGGACCGTCGGTGTTTGCGCCGACAGGCCCAGGGAACGCAAGTGGAAACGATCCGAGGAGGAGCGCCGTGGGTGACTTCATGGACAAGGCCAAGGACGTCGCGGACAAGCACGACAAGCAGGTCGACCAGGGCATGGAGAAGGCCGGCGACATGGCCGACAAGCGCACGGGCGGCAAGTACGACGACCAGATCGACAAGGGCGTGGATCAGGCGCAGGCGCGTACCGGTGAGGGTGACCAGGTCCGCTGACGAACCGGACGTCTCCCGGGCCGCCGAGGTGTCGGCGGCCCGGGATTGTCCCTGTCGGACGGTACGTCGGTCAGCGCTGCTGCTTCTCGCGTAGCTCGTCCATCGACGTCGGCCGGTCGCGCAGTGCGTCACGCAGCCGGTCGATCAGCCCGGTGCCGGGGGCGAGCAGCTTGTTCGCCGGCGGGCGGTCCGGCGCGCTCGGGTGGGGCCGGGTCGGCGCCACCTTCTTGAACGCCGTCACCTTCCCGGCCAGCTCGACCAGCTCCTCACGGGCCGTGGCCGCGCGCAGCCGGGGGAAGAGGTCGTTCTCCTCGTCCTGCACGTGGTGACGGATGGTGCTGGTCAGGTTGGCGAGCAGCTCGTCGAAGCGGGGGTCGGACGGGTCAACCGACTCCAGGTCCTTCATGGTCCGTTCGGCGTCGGCGTGTTCGTCGATCTCGTGGTCGGCGATCTGGTCGCCGTCGGGCAGTGCCTTGCGAGCCGTCGGATAGACGTACGCCTCCTCGGCCACCGCGTGCCGCACCAGCTCGGCGATCAGCACGTCGGTGAGCTGCCGGCGGTACTCGGGCGTGCCCTGCCGGGTCTCCAGCTCGACGAAGAGGGTCTCGACCTCGCGGTGGTCGGCGATGAGGATGTCGACGACATCCTCATCGCCGGTGGTCTGTGGATTGCTCATCTGGGCCCCTTACCGGTTGCGGTCGGTGGGTGTGTGGCCCCTGGTACCCCGCAGCGGTCGGGCAAACCTACGGTCGCCGATGGATTTGACGGCGACCCGTTGTTCGCGTCGGGACGCTGTCGTACGCTTCGTCTCGGCCCGCCCTCACGGTCTCCTGTGAGGAGCAGTCATGCCCCTGAACCGCCTGCTGGCCCTCGGGCTCGGCGTGTGCACGGCGGTCGCGATGAGCGTCCCGCTGGCCGCGGCACCAGCCTCGGCCCATCCGTCCCACTCCGGTGGCGGCAGTCTGGTCCTTGTCGGCGGCGGGCTCGCCGACGACAACGCTGCCGTCTACGGCGACATCGTCCGGCTGGCCGGCGGCGTCGGCAAGGCCCGCATCGGCATCTTCACCGCGGCCGCTCCGGTGCCGGCAGAGGATCCGGACGCGGCCACCCCGGACTGCAACAACAGTGTCTGCAACGGCGACTACTACGCCACGCTGTTCCGGAGCTACGGCGTGGCCGACGCGCAGTGGATCCCGATCGACCTGGACCGGTCGGGCGCCGCCGAGGACCCGGCCGTGGTCCGGCAGATCGACTCGATGACCGGCTTCTTCTTCGGCGGCGGCGACCAGTACCGCTATGTCACCACGATGACCCGGGGGAAGGCCCAGCGGGACACGCCGGCCCTGGCGGCGGTGCGGCGCAAGCTCCGCGCCGGCGCGGTGGTCGCCGGCACGAGCGCGGGCGCGCAGATCATGGCCGGCCGCGACATGATCACCGGTGGCTCCACCGAGCCCGGTCTGCGCGACGGTGCCCGGCCCGGCTACTTCGAGGACGCCGGCGTGCTGGCGTACCTGCCCAAGGGTGGTTTCGGATTCTTCACCGACGGCCTGCTGGACACGCACTTCTCGCGGCGGGGCCGGGAGGCCCGGTCGATCCGGCTGGCGGCGGACACCCGGCACCAGCGGGTCTTCGGCCTGGACGAGGACACGGCACTGGAGGTGACCGGGGTCGGCACGCCGCGGCAGTCGCTGCGCGTCCTCGGCACGCGCGGCGTGAGCGTGCTCGACCTGCGCCGCGCCCGCGTCACCGAGTCGGCCGTGTGGGGCATCGAGGGGGTCCGGTGGAGCCGGCTCACCTCCGGTGACCGCTACCGGTCCGGCCGCTGGCAACCGGTGATCGCTCCGGGCAAGCAGCGGGTGCGTCCGGTAGCCGGCGCGTGCACCGTCCCGGCCTCGGACGACGTCTTCTACGACTACGCACTTGTCGGTCTCGCCGAGGGACTGGTCGACCAGGCCGGTTGTGCGTCGACGTCGGGCACGTCGTACGAGAAGGACCCGCAGTTCGCCGCCGAGGTGACCCGGGGCCGTGGCTTCGCCGGGTACCGGGTCGGCTCGACGACGTCGTTCGTGGACGCGGTGATCGGCATCCGCCCGGTCTGACGATCGGGGCACGTCCCACCAGGAGCGGTATGACTCTCCGTCATCA
>NZ_JBEXHY010000122.1:0-14828 GCF_040608295.1 Micromonospora sp. NPDC005197
GCCCCGACCCGGCGCAGCCACTCCGGCGCGGGCCGGCCGCCGCGGAACCACTCCAGCCAGCCTGGCGCCAACCCGCGCACGTCGTCGCGGGGCAACGTCGACGTGGCCGTGTACTTGCCGGTGAGCAGGCCCATCCCCAGAGGCCCCTGGTTGACGCTGGCCAGGTCGTACTTGTCGCAGACGGCGAGCACCTCGGGGGCGTCGCGCAGCACTGACAGGGCGTGCTGCACGGCGGTGGCGCCGGAGGCGGCCTGTCCGAAGGCGGCGGCCCGGTCCGGGCGGTCGGTGCTCCACCCGTACGCGCGGATCAGGCCCTCGGCGACCAGGTCCTCGCAGACGCCGATCAGCGCCTCCGCGCGGGGCACCGGCAGGTCGGCCAGGTGCAGCTGGTAGAGGTCGATCCGGTCGGTGCCCAACCGGCGCAGCGACGCGGTCACGGCCCGCCGCAGGTACGCCGGTGACGCGTCCTCCCCGGTCGCCTGCCGGGTCGCCTCGTCGAACGTGTAGCCCCACTTGGTGGCGATCACGGCCTCGTCCCGGCGGCCGGCGAGGGCCCGCCCCAGCACCCGCTCGCCGTGCCCCGCGCCGTACGTGTCGGCGGTGTCGAAGAGTGTGATGCCCTCCTCGAGCGCGCGGCGTACCGCCCGCACGGACTCGTCGTCGTCGACCGCGCCCCAGCCCAGCGGCTGGCTGCCCTCCGCCCATGGACCGGCGATCGCCCAGCACCCCATGCCGAGGGCGCTGACCTCGATGCCGCTGCGCCCCAACATCCGTGTCGTCACTGCCATCGGCCGATCGTGCCACCTTCACCGGGCGGGGCGTAGCAACTCCGCACGCGGAAACGCGGTACGCGCGCGCCGGGGCCGTACGGCATGATCGACGCCATGCGACGGCTGGGCGTGGACATCGGCGGTGTGCTCATCGAGCCGGCCGACGACGACGCCGACACCTCCTTCTTCGGCGCGCACTACCTGCGGACGCCCATGGTCGACGGGGCGTTCGACGCGCTCGGAGCGCTCGGGCCGGCGTTCGACGAGGTGCACCTCGTCTCCAAGTGCGGCGAGTCCACCGAGCGGCGGACCCGGGAGTGGCTGGCCCACCACGATCTCACGGCCCGCACCGGGATCCCCGTCGAGCGGGTGCACTTCTGCCGGACCCGGCCGGGCAAGGCGCCGATCGCCCGGCGGCTCGGCCTGACCCACTTCGTGGACGACAGGCTGGAGGTGCTCGGCTACCTCGACTCGGTGCCGCACCGCTACCTGTTCCGGCCCCGCCGGGCGGAGGTCGCCGCGCACGCCGCGCTGCTGCCCCGCGTACACCCGGTAAGGAGCTGGGCGGAGCTTGCCGACCTGCTGCGCGCCGACTAGCCGGACCGGCGCGGTCCTCGCGGCGGCGAGGTCAGGCCCGGCGGGTCAGGACGGCCAGGCGCGGGCGAGCAGGTCGCGGGTGTCGCCGAGCAGCTGGGGCAGCACCTTGGTGCGGCCGATCACCGGCATGAAGTTCGCGTCGCCGCCCCAGCGCGGCACCACGTGCTGGTGCAGGTGGGCGGCGATGCCGGCGCCGGCCACCCCGCCCTGGTTCATGCCCAGGTTGAAGCCGTGCGCGTTGCTGACCTTGCGGATCACCCGCATCGCGGTCTGGGTGTACGAGGCGAGCTCGACCGTCTCCGGCTCGTCGAGGTCGGTGTAGTCGGCGACGTGCCGGTACGGGCAGACCAGCAGGTGCCCCGGGTTGTACGGGTAGAGGTTGAGCACCACGAAGACGCGCTCGCCGCGGGCGACCACCAGGCTCTCCTCGGAGGGCAGCCCGGGGGCCAGACAGAACGGGCAGCCGGTCGGCTTCTCGTAGCCCTCGGCCGGGCGGTCCTCGCCGGAGATGTAGGTCATCCGGTGCGGCGTCCAGAGCCGATCCAGGCCGTCCGCCATGCCGTCGCTGTCCGTGTGCCGCTCCGCCCCTGTCACGAGCCGATCCTACGGAGCCGCGTGGGCCAGCCGCGACACCCGTCACCGGGAAACTCCTTGCTGCAAGTTGTTGACGGATTGCCGTCGAGACCTGAAACTTCCATGCATTCAGACACTTGAATAGATGAATGGAGAGCTTCATGATCCGACGACTCGGCAGGGTCATCGCGGCGCTCGCGCTGGCCGTCGCCACCACGGTGACCGGGGTCACCCTCACCGCCAGCGCGGCGCACGCGGACGGCTGCTACACCTGGGGGCGCACCCTGTCGCAGGGGATGTCCGGCGAGGACGTCCGGCAACTCCAGATCCGCGTCGCCGGCTACCCCGGCTACGGCGCCGTGCTCACCATCGACGGCGCCTACGGCCCCGCCACCCGGTCCGCGGTGATCCGCTTCCAGCAGGCGTACGGGTTGGGCGCGGACGGCCTCGCCGGCCCGCAGACCTTCAACCGGCTGTACGCCCTCCAGGACGACGACTGCACACCTGTCAACTTCAGCTACGCCGAGCTGAACAACTGCAACAGCACCTGGTCCGGCGGAGCGGTCGCGGCGAGCACCGCCCGCGCCAACGCGCTCGTCTCGATGTGGAAGCTCCAGGCCCTGCGGCACGCCCTCGGTGACGTGCCCATCGCGATCAGCAGCAGCTTCCGCAGCTACGCCTGCAACAGCGCGGTCGGCGGGGCCTCGAACAGCCGCCACCTGTACGGCGACGCGGTGGACCTGGTCGGCTCACCGTCGCTGTGCCGGCTGGCCCAGCAGGCCCGCAACCACGGCTTCGGACAGATCCTCGGCCCCGGCTACCCGGACCACAACGACCACACCCACGTCGCGGCGGTCGGCGGCTGGTCGGCACCCACCTGCGGCATCTGACCAGGCCGACGCCCGCTTCGGGCGTGATCGCGCCCGAACATGGAAGTAGTGGCCTCCCGCGGCGGCGAGGCCACTACTTCCTGGATCGAGCACGATCATGGCGCGCGGCGCGCGGCGCGGGCTACTCCGGTGCGGCCGACGGGCCGACGTTCGTGCGAGAGGTCACCACGTCGAGGACGTGGGTTACCGCCTGGGCGATCGGCACACCGTTGCGCTGGGAGCCGTCGCGGTAGCGGAAGGACACCGTGCCGGCCGCCACGTCGTCGTCACCGGCGATCACCATGAACGGGATCTTCTGCTGCTGCGCCGTACGGATCTTCTTCTGCATCCGGTCGTCACCCGCGTCCACCTGGGCCCGGATGCCCTCGGCCCGCAGCGCCGCGACGAAACCGTGCAGGTAGTCGGTGTGGTCCTCGCGGATCGGGATACCCACCACCTGCACCGGGGCCAGCCACGCCGGGAACGCCCCCGCGTAGTGCTCGGTGAGCACCCCGAAGAACCGTTCGATCGACCCGAACAGCGCCCGGTGGATCATCACGGGCCGCTGGCGGCTGCCGTCGGCGGCCTGGTACTCCAACCCGAACCGCTCCGGCTGGTTGAAGTCGACCTGGATGGTGGACATCTGCCAGGTCCGGCCAATCGCGTCGCGCGCCTGCACGGAGATCTTCGGCCCGTAGAACGCCGCGCCACCCGGATCGGGCACCAGCTCCAGACCCGAGGTCTCGGCGGCGGTCCGCAGCGCCTCGGTCGCCTCCGCCCAGTCCTCGTCGGCACCGATGAACTTGGGCGAGTCGTCCCGGGTCGACAGCTCCAGGTAGAAGTCGTCCAGGCCGTAGTCGCGCAGCAGGTCGAGCACGAAGCTGAGCAGCGTGGACAGCTCGCCGGCCATCTGCTCGCGGGTGCAGTAGATGTGCGAGTCGTCCTGGGTCAGGCCACGGACCCGGGTCAGGCCGTGCACGACGCCGGACTTCTCGTACCGGTAGACCGTGCCGAACTCGAACATCCGCAGCGGCAGCTCACGGTACGACCGCCCCCGCGACCTGAAGATCAGGTTGTGCATCGGGCAGTTCATGGCCTTGAGGTAGTAGTCCGCGCCCTCCAGCTGCATGGGCGGGAACATCGTGTCCGCGTAGTACGGCAGGTGCCCGGAGGTGTGGAACAGCTGCGCCTTGGAGATGTGCGGGGTGTTGACGAACTCGTACCCCGCCTCCTCGTGCCGCCGCCGCGAGTAGTGCTCCATCTCGCGGCGGATGATGCCGCCCTTGGGGTGGAAGACCGCCAGGCCCGAGCCGATCTCGTCGGGGAAGCTGAACAGGTCGAGGTCCGCGCCGAGCTTGCGGTGGTCGCGCCGGGCGGCCTCCTCCAACAGCTTCAGGTACGCCTTGAGCTCGTCGCGGGTCGGCCACGCGGTGCCGTACACCCGCTGCAGTTGGGGGTTCTTCTCCGACCCGCGCCAGTACGCGGCGGCCGAGCGCATCAGCTTGAACGCGCCGATCAGTCGGGTGGTCGGCAGGTGCGGGCCCCGGCACAGGTCCGACCAGCAGACCTTGTCCTCCTTGGCGTCGAGGTTGTCGTAGATGGTCAGCTCGCCGCCGCCGACCTCCATCACCTCGTCGGTGTCCAGGCCCTCGCCCTTGACCTCGATCAACTCCAGCTTGAACGGCTCGTCGGCCAGCTCGGCGCGCGCCTCGTCGAGGCTGCCGAAACGGCGGCGACGGAACCGCTGCCCGGACTTGACGATCTCCTGCATGCGCTTTTCGATCTTGCTGAGGTCATCGGGCTGGAACGGCTTGGCGACGTCGAAGTCGTAGTAGAAGCCGTTCTCGATGGGCGGGCCGATGCCCAGCTTGGCCTCGGGAAAGATGTCCTGCACGGCCTGGGCGAGCACGTGCGCGGTGGAGTGGCGCAGCACGGTGAGCCCGTCGGGCGAGTCCAGGCTGACCGGCTCGACGACGGTCTCCTCGGTCGGCGCCCAGTCCAGGTCGCGCAGCTGACCCTGCGGGTCGCGGACCACGACGATCGCCTTGGGGCCGTTCGCGGGCAGTCCGGCCGCGGCCACCGCGTCGGCCGCCGTCGTCCCGGCGGCGACGACGACAGGGTCGGCCACGGCGGGGGTACGGGGTGCGGACACGGTGACTCCTCCAAGCAGTACGAAACGATGCCGATCCTCGGCTCCTGCCGATGCTATCGGTCCACCCCCTCGTGGCCGGTAAGGGCACCTTCCTCGCGTCCGGCGTTGAACCTTTCGCGCCTGCCAGCCGAACTAGAAGGTGTGGCCGGAAACCGGAGCCGGTCACGTCGAGACGGATGGGGGCACGAGATGGCGAGCGCACACGGCGGAGGCCGCCCGCGGCGAATCGCGGCGGTGACCGCGCTGACCGCCGCGGGGCTGCTGCTCTGGCCCGGTACGGCGGCGCACGCCGCGGACGTGACGACCACCCCGACCGAGGCACGGCAGGGCGACGCCGTACGGCTGGAGTTCAGCGTGCCCGAGGAGCGGGCCGGCACGAAGACCACCCGGATCGAGGTCCGGTTGCCGGCCGACGCCCCGGTGGCCGAGGTCTACCCGATGTCGGTCGACGGCTGGGCGCCCAAGATCAGCTCCCGTACGCTGGACAAGCCGGTGGCCGGCATCCACTCCTCCGGAGTGAGCACCGTGACCACGGCGGTGACCTGGGTCCGCGTCGGCGCGGGCGCGTCCGGCCCGGCCCGGCTGGCCCTGTCCATGGGCCCGCTGCCGCAGGCGGAGCGGCTCACCTTCGAGGTCGTCCAGACGTACGCCGACGGCACGGTCGTCCGGTGGGCGGACGCCAGCGGCGCACACCGGGCCCCGGTGCTGACTCTGTTGCCGGCGGCGGCGGGTGCGGCCGGGCCGGTCGGGCACGGCGGGCACGGCGCCCCGGCGGCGGACGCGGGGAACGGTCCCGCCGCAGGGGCGCAGGGCGCCGACGGCGCTTCCGGCGGCGGTGACACGGCGGCGGGCGGCTCCGCAGAGGAATCCGGCAACGCCGACGCGATGCTCGCCGCCGGCTTGCTGGCCGGCCTGGGCGGCGGCGCGGCGATCGGCTGGCTGGTCAGCCGTATGCGGCGACGTGACCCGGCCGAGCGGGGAGCGCTGGCAGCGGTGACCGGCGCGGCGGAGACCGACACGGTGACGCCGGCGTCGCAGCCGGACGGCACGGACGCGCCCACGGATTCGGCGGCCGCCGCGGAGCTGGCCTCGGCGGCCACTCCTGCCCGCACCGGCTGAGGCAGCACCGGCCGCAGCGGCGGACGGGCGTCAGCTCATGGCCGGGCGGCGGCCGCAGCCCTTCGCGCGTCCTTTGCTCTGCTTCAACCCGCGCACCACCCAGGCCCCAAAACTGTTGCGCGGGTTGAAGCAGAGCAAAGGTGACGTGGCACCCTTGGCGGCTGTTAACGCAGCCGGTGAGGCAGGGCTGCCGAGCGTTCGGGACACCGGACAGTCAGGGACACCACGAGGCCAGGACCTGGCAAGGGGCACCCACGGTGCCGGGCAGGCGAGCGGTCAGGGTAGCCAGGTGGGCAGCGGCTCGCGGGCGGCCAGCCACGCCTCGGGCACACCGCCCGGCGTGCCGACGCCGGTGTACGCGGCCACCACCGCGCCGGTGATGGCCGCCGTGGTGTCCACGTCACCGCCGGCGCGCACGCAGACCCGGATGGCCTCCGGGTAGTCGTCGAGGTGGGTGGCGGCCACCCAGAGCGTGAACGCGACGGTGTCCTGGGCCGTCACGCGGGCGCCGTTGCCGAGCGCCGCCACCACGCGGGACAGGGGCCGGCCGAGCAGCCCGACGGCGCGGTGCACGCCGCGGTGCACCTCGGTGCCCGGGTCGACCGCGGCGGCGATCCCGGCCAGGAGCCGGGCCGGGGCCGGTCGGTGTCCGTCGAGGCGGGCCCGGGCGGCGAGCGCGGCGGCGACCGCCACCGCGACCGCGCCGGCGATTCCCTCGGGATGCGCGTGGGTCACCTCGGCCGAGGCGCGGGCCTGCGCGGCGGCGCGGGCGGTGGAGTCGGCGAAGTACGCGCCCAGCGGGCCCACCCGCATCGCCGCGCCGTTGCCGCAGGAGCCCTGGCCGTCGAAGGCGGACGCGGCGGCCACCGGCCACGGGGTGCCGGTGCGGATCAGCCGCAGGATCAGCATCGCGCCGGGGCCGTACCCGCGCCGGGCGTCGCAGCGTTCCGCGAACGCCAGTGCCAGCCGGTCCGGGTCGATGCGGCCCGTCGCGGCCAGTTCCGCGACCACCGAGCAGGCCATCTCGGTGTCGTCGGTCCACTCCCAGGGCGCGGGCGGCAGCGTGGCGTCGGTGAGGTCCTCCGGCGGCCCCGGCAGGAAGAACCGCGCGCCGAGCGCGTCGCCGGTGGAGAGGCCGGCGAGGCTGTCCCGGGCGAGCGCCAGGCGGGCGTCGGCGAACAGGGTGAAGGACATCGTTGTACCAGCTTGCCCGGTTCCCAGGCACGTCGCAACGCGATCAACTTGCCAGGCCAAGTACGGTCTTGTCGTGGCCTCCGTGCTCCTGGTCGAAGACGATCACGTCGTACGCGGCGCGATGCTGCGGTCCCTCGCTGACCGGGGGCATGCCGTGCACGCCGTGGGCACCGCCCTGGACGCGTTGCGCCGGGTCGCCGCGGAGACACCCGACCTGGTGGTGTTGGACCTCGGCCTGCCCGATCTCGACGGTTCCGACGCCCTGCGGATGCTGCGCGGCATCACCGACGTCCCGATCATCATCGCCACCGCCCGCGACGACGAGCAGTCGGTGGTCAAGCTGCTGCGCGCCGGGGCCGACGACTACATGGTCAAGCCGTTCACGGGCGCGCACCTGGACGCCCGCATCACCACGGTGCTGCGGCGTGCCGGGCGGGCCAGCCGGACGGTGCAGCCCGCGGTGCACACCGTCGGCGGGTTGCGAGTCGACGTCGGTGAGCGCAGCGCCCAGCTCGACGGGGAGCCGCTGGCGCTGACCCGTAAGGAATTCGACCTGCTGGCGTATCTCGCCGCACGACCCGGGCGGGTAGTGTCCCGCCGGGAACTCTTGGAGGAGGTATGGCGGCAGCCATCGGTCGGCGAGGATCAGACCATCGACGTACACCTGTACTGGCTCCGCAGAAAGATGGGCGAGTCCGCGGCGAAGCCGCGCTACCTGCGCACCGTGCGGGGGGTCGGGTTCCGGCTGGTGGCACCGGACTGAGGACGGCGCTGGCCCTGCTCACGGCCGGCATGTGCAGTCTCGTCGCGCTCGCGTTCCTGATCCCGCTCGGGTTGAGCCTGCGCGAGCAGAGCCGGGAGGAGGCGATCGCCGACGCGGCCCGGCGCAGCGCGCTGGTGACCGGGGCGCTGGCGGTGAGCACGGACCCGGCGGTGGTGGAACGCGCCGTCGTGGCCAGTGGTGACGGCGCGTCGACCCGGCCGGTGGTGCACGGGCTGGGGTTGGACGAGTCTGCCGGCCGCGCGAGCGGCAGCGACCTGGACCGGGCCCGCGCCGAGCGGCGCTCGCTGGTCACCGACGTCGACGGCGGGGTGGTCCGGCTCGACCCGGTGGTCCTCGGCGATCGGACGGCCGTGGTCGAGGTGTTCGTGGCGGACTCGACGTTGGGCGAGGGCGCCGGCAGCACCTGGCTGCTGCTGTTCGGGGTGGGCGCGGCGATGGCCGGCGCGGCGGTGCTGGTGGTCGACCGGGTGGCCGCCCGCGCGGTGGACGCCACCCGAGGTCTGGTCAAGGCCGCCCTGTCGATCGGCGACGGCGACCTGGGCGTACGCGTGGAGCCGACCGGCCCCCGTGAGCTGGCGGAGGCCGGGTACGCCTTCAACCGGATGGCCGACCGGCTGGACGCGGCGCGCACCGATGAGCGGGAGCTGGTGGCCGATCTGTCCCACCGGCTGCGGACGCCGTTGACCGTGCTCCGGCTGGACGCGGAGGCGCTGGAGTCCGACGACACCAGCGTGGGCTCGTTCAGCCCGGCGGAACTGGACCGGCTACGGGGCATCCGGCGGATCCGGCAGGCGATCGTCACCCTCGAAGGTGAGATCGACGTGCTGATCAAGACCACGCGCAAGGCGGTGGCCCACGAGGCCGGCCCGGCGATGTGCGACGTCAGCGAGGTCGTCCGGGACCGGATGGTGTTCTGGGCGGCGCTCGCCGGTGACCAGAACCGGCCACACCGGGTCAACGGCGCTCAGCTGCGCATCCCCGCGCCCGTGCCACGCGCCGAGCTGGCCGCCGCGCTGGACGCGGTGATCGGCAACGTCTTCCGCTACACCCCGCAGGGAACGGCGTTCGAGGTGGCCGTGTCCCGCCGCGACGGGTACGTGGCGATCCGGATCGACGACGCCGGCCCGGGGATCGCCAACCCGGACCGGGCACTGCGGCGGGGCACCAGCGACCAGGGCTCGACCGGGCTCGGCCTGGACATCGCCAAGCGGGTGGCGTTGCAGGCCAACGGCTCGGTCAGCATCGACCGGGCCCGGTTGGGCGGCGCCAGCGTGGTGATGCTGCTCGCCGACCCGGAGGCGACGCCCCGGCAGGTCAACCGGTTCGGCCTCGTGGGCCGGATGGCGCGCGACGCCCGGGACCAGAAGACGAGCGGCCGTCGCTGGCCCCGCCAGCGCCCCACCGACGACTGAGCAGCGCCGCGCAGGCGACTAAAACACCTCCGACCGATCGGCCGACGGGGGCGCTTCGATCGGCTGAGCGGACCGGGGCTGTGCGGCGGCGCAAGTCTTCCTTAGATCGCGGTTAACGACGGCGGTCGGAGGCCCGCGGGCTGACAGGATCAGAGCACGAACCCACCAGTTCCACCGGCCAGCGCACCGCGCACCCACGGGCCGGTGGAGCCGCGCGCGCGGCGGGAGTCTCAGGTCCCCCCACACCCACGCTCCCGCCGCGCGCCCCGCTCACCCGAGCGGCCCAGCCCGACCGGCGTCAGCCGGCGCTGGCGACGTACGCCTCGATCTCGGCGGTGATCCGCTGCTTGCCGGCCGGGTCGAGGAAGGACGCGGTCACCGCGTTGCGGGCCAGGGCGGCCAGCTCCCCGGGGCCCGCCCCGAGCAGCCGGGCGGCCACCGCGTACTCGTCGTTGAGGGTGGTGCCGAACATCGGTGGGTCGTCGGAGTTGATGGTGACGAGCAGCCCGGCCTCGACCAGCCGGGGCAGCGGGTGCTCGTCGAGACTGGCCACGGCCCGGGTCCGTACGTTGGACGTCGGGCAGATCTCCATCCCGATCTGCCGCTCGGCCAGGTACGCGAGCAGCTCCGGGTCCTTGGCGGCGGAGATGCCGTGCCCGATCCGCTCGGCGCCCAGCTCGTTCAGCGCGTCCCAGATGGTCTGCGGGCCGGTGGTCTCGCCCGCGTGCGGCACCGAGCGCAGCCCGGCCGCACGGGCCTGGTCGAAGAAGGGCCGGAACTGCGGCCGGGGTACGCCGATCTCGGGGCCGCCGAGACCGAAGCTGATCAGCCCGTCCGGGCGCTCGTCGAGCGCGATGCGCAGCGTCTCCTCGGCGGCCGGCAGGCCGGCCTCGCCGGGGATGTCGAAGCACCAGCGCAGCTCAAGGCCGAAGTCGGCGGTGGCGCGCTTGCGGGCGTCCTCGATCGCCTCGCAGAACGCCGGCGCGGGGATCCCCCGGCGCACGTGCGAGTACGGGGTGATGGTCAGCTCCGCGTAGCGGACCTGCTGGCGGGCCAGCTCCCGGGCCACCTCGTGGGTGAGGAGCCAGACGTCCTCCGGGTCGCGGATGAGGTCGACGACGCTCAGGTAGACCTCGACGAAGTGGGCGAAGTCGCGGAACTCAAAGTAGGTGGCCAGGGCCGCCGGGTCGGCCGGGACGGGCGAGCGACCCTCGTGCCGGGCGGCCAGCTCGGCGACGATGTGGGGGGAGGCGGAGCCGACGTGGTGCACGTGCAGCTCCACCTTGGGCAGGCCGGCGATGAAGGTGGTCAGGTCGGTCACGGGTTCTCCTGGGCATGAGCGCCGGTGCGGGCGACGACGAAGACGCGGCGGAACGGGAAGGACACCTGGCCGTGCCGCGCCGGGTACGCGGCGGCGAGCCGTACGCCCAGCTCGGCCCGGAAGGCCGACCAGCCGGCGGCGTCCAGGGCGGCCCGGACGGGGCGCAGCGCGGTGCCCTCCATCCAGGCCAGCACCGGGTGGTCGGCGGCGGGTTCGGCCGGCAGCAGGTGCACGTAGGTAGTCTCCCAGGCGTCCACCGCGCAGCCGGCGGCGGTCAGCAGCTCCGCGTAGTCGGCCGGGTCGTCGACCGGGTCGGCGCGCAGCAGCGGGGTCAGCTCGGCACGCCAGGCCGGTCGGCCGGCGACCTCGCGCAGCGCCCGGTGCGACGGGGCGTCGAAGTTACCGGGGACCTGCATGGCGAGCCAGGCGCCGGCGGGCAGGTCGGCGGCCCAGCGGCGCAGCAGCTCCTGGTGGCCGGGCACCCACTGCAGGGCCGCGTTGGTGACCACCACGTCCTCGTCGCCGGCCGGGCGCCAGTCGCGCAGGTCGGCGACGGCGAACTCGACCGGGGTCGGCAGGGCGCGCGCCCGGTCGATCATCTCCGGCGCGGAGTCGAGGCCGCGGACCCGGGCGTCCGGCCAGCGCTCGGCGAGGGTCGCGGTGAGCTGGCCGGGCCCGCAGCCGAGGTCGACCACCGTCCGGGGCCGCACGGCGGGGACCCGGGCGAGCAGGTCGTGAAACGGCCGGGAGCGCTCGTCGCCGTAGCGCAGGTACGTCGTCGGATCCCACATCTCCGCCTCCAAACCGTACGTCCGTCTTGTTGACGGTACGGCTCGCCTGGCAGGCCGGCAACCCGATCACTAGGCTCGGGGGCATGGAACAGCGCAACTTCAACCGGCTCGGCCGGACTGTCGGAGTGGTTGGCCTGGGCGCCTGGCAGCTCGGCGCCGACTGGGGCACGGTCACCGAGGCCGACGCCATGGCCGTGCTCAGCGCCGCCGTGGACGCCGGCGTCACCTTCCTGGACACCGCCGACGTGTACGGCGACGGCCGCAGCGAGCAGTTGATCGGCCGCTTCCTGCGCTCCCGGCCCGACGCAGGCCTGACCGTCGCCACGAAGATGGGCCGGCGCGTCGAGCAGCGGCCGGAGGCGTACACCCTGGCCCACTTCCGGCAGTGGACCGACCGGTCCCGGGCCAACCTCGGAGTGGACACCCTGGACCTGGTCCAGCTGCACTGCCCGCCGACCGCCGTCTTCGCCGACGACGCGGTCTTCGACGCCCTGGACACCCTCGTCGCCGAGAAGGCCATCGCGGGGTACGGGGTCAGCGTGGAGACCTGCGACCAGGCGCTCACCGCCATCGCCCGGCCCGGCGTGGCCAGCGTCCAGATCATCCTCAACGCCGTCCGGCACAAGCCGCTGGAGCGCGTCCTGCCGGCAGCCGCGCAGGCCGGAGTCGGCATCATCGCCCGGGTGCCGCTGGCCAGCGGCCTGCTCTCCGGCCGCTACGACGAGCACACCGAGTTCCCCGCCGACGACCACCGCAACTACAACCGCCACGGCGAGGCGTTCGACGTGGGCGAGACGTTCTCCGGCGTCGACTACACGCAGGGGCTCGCGGCCGTCCGCCGGCTGGCGCCGCTGGTCGACTCCGACCGTACGATGGCGCAGTTCGCGCTGCGGTGGGTGTTGGACCAGACCGGTGTCACAGTCGTCATCCCCGGCGCCCGCGACGCCGAGCAGGCTCGGCGCAACGCCGCCGCGGCCGACCTGCAGCCGCTCACGGCCGCGCAACTGGCTGGCGTACGCGAGGTCTACGACGAGCTGATCCGCCCGCAGGTGCACGACCGGTGGTGAGCCGCCCACCCCGGGTGCTCGCGTCGCGCCACCGCAACGGCGATGCTGGGACCCGGGGGCGGCGCGCCGCCCGATCCGGGAAGGAGGGCCCGCGATGAGGGGTTGGCTGACGCTCACCCTCGGCCTGCTGGCCGTGGTGGTCGGTGCGGTGTGGACGGTGCAGGGCCTCGGCTACGTCAGCGGCAGCGCGATGACCGACGAGCGGATCTGGGCGGTGATCGGCCCGATCGTGGCCCTGGCCGGGTTGGTCGTCATCTGGCTGGGCCTGCGCTCGCGCCGTCGACGCTGACTGATGAACGTGGGAAGCCCCGCATCCCGGAAGGGATACGGGGCTTTACTGCAACGACCCCTGGCCGGGTCGTCCACTGACCGGCGGGGGCCGGCCACCCTCGTCAGAGGGGACGGACCTGCTCGGCCTGCGGGCCCTTCTGACCCTGGGCGATCTCGAACTCCACTCGCTGGTTCTCCTCCAGCGTGCGGTAGCCGCTGGACTGGATGGCCGAGAAGTGGACGAACACGTCAGCACCCCCGCCGTCGACGGTGATGAAGCCGAAGCCCTTGTCAGCGTTGAACCACTTCACGGTTCCCTGCGCCATGTGTATCTCCTTCTAAAACTGGCGGCCGTGCACGCCGTGCGGCCGATTGGCCGTTTTCGAGCAGCGGCGTCTGAGGCGGCCCCCACGGAGGGAACTTCTCTCAACCCACGCCATCTCGCAACAGCGTGGAACAGCAAATCACGTACGCAAAAAGTCTGCACGACCTGTCCGACGAATTTCTCCGACATGTGACCTGACGGATGCCCGAGGTCGCTGGGCGGCGTGCGGAGCCGTGCGAAAGGCCCCCTTCCCGTCGATATGGAAGGGGGCCTCACGTCGATGTCGGTCAGTCCGGCCAGTGGCCGGTCATCCGGCGCACGCCGACCGCTCCACCCCGGTCCACAGCGGCGCGGACCACCGCGAAAATGGCCCCCTGCAACGCCGCGGCGGCCAGGATCTCGCCCCAGCCGCGGTCCTCGTCGGTGGCGTTGGGCGCCTCGCCGTCGCCCGCCGTGACCTTCCAGACCTGCCGGAAGATCGCGCCGGCCACCGTACCCGCGGCGATACCCAACAACACGCCGACCGGCCGGTACGCGACCCTGCCGATGCTCTTGCTCACCTACGCCTCCCCCGCACGATCATCAGCACCACCACGGTGGCCACCGCGCCGGCGGCGATCGCCGCCCACGGCACCGGGTTGCGTCGAACCAGCTCGCTCTTCTCGCGGACCAGGCCGCCCTTGTCGTACGCCTGGGCGCGTGCCATCTCGGCGCCGCGGGCGGCCTGCCCGCGGACCCGGGCCATGGTCTGCGCCGCCTGCTCGCGCATCCGCTCCCGCGCCTGCTCGGCGGACTCCTTCAGGCGGGCCTTGACGTCCGCCTTGGCGGCCAGCGCCTCCATCGTCTCGCCCAGCTCGACCCGGGTGCGGCGGATCTCCTCGCGGAGGGCCTCGGTGTCGCCCCTCCCGTTGCCTGTCATGCCCGGCCCCTGTCCTTCACGGCGGCGGCGACGGTGTCCACATCAGCCCGGAGGCTGCGGACCGCTGCCGCCGGCATCGGCGGGACCGCACGGCTGACCTGCTTCTTTCCCACCAGCGCGAGAATGCCGGCAACCAGGAAGAGAGCCACCGCGACGATCAGCGCGGCGGCCCAGGCGGGCAGCACCAGGTCGAGCAGCAGGATCGCCGTGACGACCAGCGCGCCCAGGCCGTAGAACGCCAGCGCGCCGCCGCCGCCGAACAGGCCGATCCCGATACCGGCGTGTTTGCCCTTCTGGGTCAACTCCGCCCGGGCCAGCGCCAGTTCATCTCGCACCAGACGGGAGACCTGTTCGGTGGCCCGCTGCACCAGCTCGGCGGTGGAGGGCTCGCTCCCATTGCGGGATGTGCGGGCATTTGCCACGTCAGCCATGCTGTCCTCCTTTCCTCATCACCGCGCTGTATGCCCGGAGTTGCCGCTCGTCAATCCTAGAGCGCCCCGAGTCGGTGACCGTTCCTGTTGCCCGGTTGCCGCGCCGATCGCCGACAGAGATGTCCGGCAGCAGGTCCCCCGCCAAAGCCAACCCAAACCTCCCCGCCCACCCCCCTTTGACGGTGATCAAGAGGTTTGCGTCAGGAGTCGCGCTTTCCGTGACGCAAACCTCTT
>NZ_JBEXHY010000123.1:0-14538 GCF_040608295.1 Micromonospora sp. NPDC005197
GGGGGGGGGGCGGGAGGGGGGGGGGGGGGGGGGCGGGGGGTGTTTTATTTTGGATGCCGGGGGGGGGGGGGGTTTGCCCTGTTGTTCCCCCCCCCCCCCCCCGACGACCCGGCCACCGTCGCGATCGGACCGTCATCCCGCCGCTCAGTGGTGCGGGACCTTGCTGTCGCCCTGCCGGCTGAGGAGGCGCCGGGCCGACGGCCGGCCGGGGAGGTGTCGGGCCGCCCGCCGGGCGAGGAGGTTTCGGCGGGCTGCCGTTCAGATGTCGCCCTCCCTGCGCTGCCGCGACCGGGCTGGAGGCGGAATCGCGGACTTTGCACCAATCCGGTAGCTACCCGCCCAAGTGGGCGCGCGGGCCTCCGCGTTCCGTTACGGAGCTGTTGCAGCTAGATGTCTTGACGGCGCTGGATGTGAGCGTTAACACTATCCCCGTTAACGGTGGAGGTGAACATGGAGCGTGTGGACGGAGCTGCCGAAAGCTACGTCGTGGGTGTCGACTTCGGCACTCTCTCCGGGCGGGCCCTGGTGGTCCGGGTTTCCGACGGTGCCGAGTTGGGGACCGCGGTGCACGAGTACGGCGACGGGGTCATCAGCGAGACGCTGCCCGGAGGTCGACCGCTGCCCCCGGACTGGGCGCTGCAAAATCCGGACGACTACCGCGACGTGCTGCGCCACGCCGTCCCGGCGGCGGTGTCCGCCGCGGGGGTGGACCCCGCATCGGTGGTGGGCATCGGCATCGACTTCACCGCCTGCACTGTGCTGCCGACCGACGCCCACGGCACCCCGCTCTGCGAGGATCCCGACCTGCGCGACCGGCCGCACTCCTGGGTCAAACTGTGGAAGCACCACGCCGCGCAGCCGCACGCCGACCGGATCAACGCGCTGGCCCACGAGCGGGCGGAGCCGTGGATCGGCCGGTACGGCGGCAAGATCTCCGCCGAGTGGCAGTACGCCAAGGGTCTGCAGATCCTGGAGGAGGACCCGGAGATCTACCACCGGGCCGAGCGGTTCATCGAGGCCGCCGACTGGATCGTCTGGCAGCTCAGCGGCACCGAGACCCGTAACGTCTGCACCGCGGGCTACAAGGGCATCCTGCAGGACGGGCAGTACCCGTCCGAGAGCTTCCTGACCGCGCTCAACCCCGACTTCGGCGACTTCGTGGCCAAGCTCGACGGTCCGCTGCTGCCGCTCGGCGCCCGCGCCGGCACGCTCACCGCCCGCGCCTCGGCCTGGACCGGTCTGCCGGAGGGGATCGCGGTGGCCGTCGGCAACGTCGACGCGCACGTCACCGCGGCGTCCGCGCAGGCGGTGGAGCCCGGTCGGCTGGTCGCCATCATGGGCACCTCGACCTGCCACGTCGTCAACGGCGCGGAGGTCGCTGAGGTGGCTGGCATGTGCGGTGTCGTGGACGGCGGCATCAGCCCCGGCGCCTGGGGCTACGAGGCCGGGCAGAGCGGCGTCGGCGACATCTTCGGCTGGTTCGTCGCGCACGGCGCGCCCGCCGGGCTCGACTCGCACGAACGCCTCACCGAGCTTGCCGCCAGCCAGCCGGTCGGCGCACACGGCCTGGTCGCGTTGGACTGGTGGAACGGCAACCGCTCGCTGCTGGTCAACCACGACCTCAGCGGGATGATCGTCGGGATGACCCTGGCCACCCGGCCGCAGGACATCTACCGTGCGCTGCTGGAGTCCACGGCGTACGGCACCAGGATGATCATCGACGCGTTCGTCGAGGCCGGGGTGCCGGTGAACGACCTGGTGATCGCCGGCGGTCTCACCAACAACAAGCTGCTGATGCAGATCTACGCCGACGTGACCAAGCGACCGCTGAACATCATCGCCTCGGCGCAGGGGCCGGCGCTCGGGTCGGCGATCCACGCCGCCGTCGCCGCCGGGGCGTACCCGTCGATCCACGAGGCGTCGCAAGCGATGGGGCGGGTGCACGAGGCCGTCTACACGCCGGATCCCGACCGGGCGCGCGCCTACGACGCCCTGTACGCCGAGTACCGGGCGCTGCATGACCACTTCGGTCGGGGCGGCAACGACGTCATGCTCCGCCTGCGGGCGATCCGCAACGCGGCGGTCGAGGCCGTCGCGGCCACGCACGAGGCCCCGCTGGAGGTCGTCGGATGAGCGCAGAGGTAGGTCGACAGATCCGCGAGCTGCGCGAGAGCGTCGCCCGCCTGCACAGCGAGCTGACCCGGTACAACCTGGTCGCCTGGACGTCCGGCAACGTCTCGGCGCGGGTCCCCGGTCAGGACCTCATGGTGATCAAGCCGAGCGGTGTGGGCTACGACGACCTCACGGCCGACACCATGGTGGTCTGCGACCTCGACGGTGTCCTCGTCGAGGGGGACCTCGCCCCGTCCAGCGACACGGCCGCCCACGCCTACGTCTACCGCGCCATGCCCGAGGTCGGCGGTGTCGTGCACACGCACAGCTCGTACGCCAGCGCCTGGGCCGCCTGCGGGGAGGCGATCCCCTGCCACCTCACGGCCCAGGCCGACGAGTTCGGTGGGGAGATCCCGCTGGGCCCGTTCGCGCTGATCGGCGGCGACGACATCGGCAAGGGGATCGTCGCCACCCTCGCCGGGCACCGCTCTCCCGCGGTGCTGATGCGCAACCACGGTGTCTTCTCCATCGGTCGGGACGCCCGGGCGGCGGTCAAGGCCGCGGTCATGTGCGAGGACGTGGCCCGCACCGCGTACCTGGCGCGGACCCTCGGGCAGCCGGTGCCGATCGCGCAGGCCGACATCGACGCCCTCTACCACCGCTACCAGAACGTCTACGGGCAACAAACAGTCGCACCGGCAGGTCCCTGACCGTCTCCATCGGCCGTCCGGGCCCGCCGGTCTGCTCCACCGACGCACCAGCACGCACCACCCGCGTACGCCACCCTTCGCACGTCGGCGGCTCGCGCGGTCCCACCACACCACAGCCAAGGAGAACTGATGAGAAAGATGCGAACGCAGTCCGCTCCGTGGCGCGCTGTCGCGGTCCTCGCCAGCGTGCTGCTCGTGGGCGGCGTGGCGGCCTGCGGCAACAGCGACACCGGCGGCGGCGGGTCCAAGGACGACGGCAAGATCACGATGGGCTTCTCCCAGGTCGGTGCGGAGAGCGGGTGGCGTACCGCGAACACCACCTCGATCAAGGATGCCGCGGCCGCGGCGGGCATCGAGCTGAAGTTCGACGACGCTCAGCAGAAGCAGGAAAACCAGATCAAGGCGATCCGCAACTACATCCAGCAGAAGGTCGACGTGATCGCCTTCTCGCCGGTGGTGGAGTCCGGGTGGGACACCGTCCTCAAGGAGGCCAAGGACGCCGGCATCCCGGTCATCCTGACCGACCGCTCGGTCGACTCGGCCGACAAGACCCTCTACAAGACCTTCCTCGGCTCGGACTTCGTCAAGGAGGGCCGTCTCGCCGGTGAGTGGCTGGTCGAGCAGAAGAAGGCCGCCTCGGGCCCGGTGAACATCGTGGAGTTGCAGGGCACCACCGGCGCGGCGCCGGCCAACGACCGCAAGAAGGGCTTCGCCGAGGCGATCGCCGCCAACCCGAACCTGAAGGTCATCGCCTCGCAGACGGGCGACTTCACCCGGGCCGGCGGCAAGCAGGTCATGGAGCAGTTCCTCAAGGCCAACCCGAAGATCGACGTGCTGTTCGCGCACAACGACGACATGGGTCTGGGCGCGCTCGAGGCGATCACCGCGGCCGGCAAGGTGCCCGGCAAGGACATCACCATCATCACTGTGGACGCCGTCAAGGACGGTATGCAGGCCCTCGCCGACGGGAAGTTCAACTTCATCGCGGAGTGCAGCCCGTTGCTCGGCCCGCAGCTGATGGACCTGGCCAAGAAGGTCCACGCGGGCGAGACGGTGCCGGCTCGGATCGAGACCGAGGAGACCACCTTCACGACTGAGCAGGCCAAGGAGGCTCTGCCCAACCGCAAGTACTGATCGACGCAGGGGGGTCGCCGCGCTCGCGTGGCGACCCCGCCGCGTCGCCCCATAAACCCGAACGGACCGGGCATGACCCGCGCCACGCCCGCCCGAGCCTCCCGCCGGGGCGGCCGGGCGGGCGCGGTGGGAGCGCAGCGGCCCATCCGCGTCGACAACCCCCAGAAGAGGTCTGATGGGATGACGGATAGCCGTCCGGTCCTGACGATGACCGGGATCAGCAAGTCCTTTCCCGGGGTGCGCGCACTCCACGACGTCAACTTCCGGCTCTTCCCCGGCGAGGTGCACGCCCTGTTGGGCGAGAACGGCGCCGGCAAGTCGACCCTCATCAAGGTGCTGACCGGCGTCTACGACACCGACGAGGGCACGATCACCCTCGACGGTGAGCCGGTGTCCTTCACCGGCCCGATGCAGGCGACGGCAGCCGGGGTGAGCACCGTCTACCAGGAGGTCAATCTCTGCACCAACCTCTCGGTGGCGGAGAACATCTTCATCGGCCGCCAGCCGCGGCTTTTCGGCGCCGTCCGCTGGGGTGAGGTCCGCCGACGGGCACGCGCGCTCCTGGCCCGCCTCGACCTCGACCTCGACGTCAGCGCGCCGCTGGGCTCGTACTCCCTCGCGATCCAGCAGATGGTCGCGATCGCCCGTGCGATCGACATCCAGGCCCGGGTGCTGATCCTGGACGAGCCGACGTCCAGCCTCGACGCGGGTGAGGTCGCGCAACTGTTCCGCATCATGCGGCAACTGCGCGACGAGGGCATCGCGATCCTGTTCGTGACCCACTTCCTCGACCAGGTCTACGAGATCGCCGACCGCATCACGGTGCTGCGCAACGGCGGGCTCGTCGGCGAGTACCTGACCGCCGAGCTGCCCCAGCTGAGCCTCGTCGAGAAGATGATCGGCAAGGAACTCGACGTCCTCGAAGGGATCGAGGAGCACTCCCGACGGGACCTGGCCGAGCTGGAGGAGGGCACCCCCCTGGTGGCGGTGTCGAACCTCGGCCGGGCGGGCGCGGTCGCGCCGTTCAGCCTGACCATCCATTCCGGCGAGGTGGTGGGCCTGGCCGGTCTGCTGGGCTCCGGGCGTACCGAGGTGGCGCGGCTGTTCTTCGGCGCCGACCGGGCCGACGGCGGGCAGGTCGCGATCGACGGCACGTCGGGCAGTCTGCGTACCCCCGCGCAGGCCATCGACCAGGGCGTCGGCTTCTGCTCGGAGAACCGCCGGGCCGAGGGCATCGTTCCCGAACTGTCGGTCCGCGAGAACATCATCCTCGCCATGCAGGCCGCCCGCGGCTGGCTGCGGCCCATCCCGCGCCGCCGCCAGGACGAGCTGGTCGACAAGTACGTCAAGGCCCTCAACATCCGTCCGGCGGACCCGGAGGTGCCGGTCCGCAACCTCTCCGGCGGCAACCAGCAGAAGGTGCTGCTGGCCCGATGGCTGATCACCGAGCCGCGGCTGCTGATCCTGGACGAGCCGACCCGGGGCATCGACATCGGCGCGAAGACCGAGATCCAGCGGCTCGTGACGCAGTTGTCCGACGGCGGGATGGCGGTGCTGTTCATCTCCGCCGAGTTGGAGGAGGTGCTGCGCCTCAGCCACAAGGTGGCGGTCATGCGCGACCGGCAGATGGTCGCGCAGCTCGCCAACGACGAGGACCTCGACGCCGAGCGCATCATGCAGACGATCGCGAGTGGATCTCACCGGGAGGAGGTGGACCGATGAACGACACCATGGGCCGCTATCGGACGATGATCGGTCACCGGCTGTTCTGGCCCGTCGCCGTGCTGGTCGCCATGCTCGCCGCGAACACGATCTACCGGCCCGGGTTCCTGTCCATCGAGCTCAAGGACGGGCACCTGTACGGCTCGCCGATCGACATCCTGCGGTTGAGCGCGCCGCTGATCCTCGTGGCGCTGGGCATGACCCTGGTCATCTCGACCGGCGGCATCGACCTGTCGGTGGGCTCGGTGTGCGCGATCAGCGGCGCGATGGCCTGCATGTACATCAGCAAGCAGCCCGACCAGAACAGTCTCACCGTGGTGCTGACCGCCCTCGCGATGGCGTTGGGGGTCGCGCTCGTGCTCGGCGTCTGGAACGGGGTGCTGGTGGCCGTGATCGGGATCCAACCGATCATCGCCACGCTGATCCTGATGGTGGCCGGCCGGGGCCTCGCCCAGCTGATCACCCAGGGTCAGATCATCACGATCAACTCCGAGCCGTTCCGGGCGATCGGGCTGGGCCACCTGCTGACCCTGCCGCTGGCCATCTTCATCGCCCTCGCCGCGGCACTGCTCGTCGCCGCGTTCACCCGCCGTACCGCACTCGGCATGATCATCGAGTCGGTGGGCGGCAACGCGGAGGCGAGCCGGCTCGCCGGCATCCGCTCCGGTCGGGTCATCTTCCTCGCGTACGTCGTCAGCGCCGTCTGCGCGGCGATCGCCGGCTTCATGATGACGGCCAACGTCTCCAGCGCCGACGGCAACGCCGTCGGCCTCTGGGTGGAGTTGGACGCCATCCTCGCGGTCGTCATCGGTGGCACGTCCCTCGCCGGCGGCCGGTTCTTCCTGAGCGGCACGATCCTCGGCGCGCTGATCATCCAGACCCTGACCACCACGGTGTACGCCATGAACATCTCACCGCAGACGTCGCTGCTGTTCAAAGCGGTAGTCGTCATCGCCGTCTGCCTCATCCAGGCGCCGGCCTTCCGAGCCAAGTTCAGCCGGCGCAGAAGAAGCGCCCCGCCGCCGCGCCCCGTCGCCGACAAGCCGAAGGAGCAGGTGCCGGCATGACCACCGGATCGCTCACCGCCCCCCGCCGCACCCGGATCCGGCTGCCTCGGCGGCAGGTGCCGGTGCTTGCCACGCTCGCCCTGCTCCTGGTGATGTACGGCATCGGCGTGTCCCAGTACACGGCGTTCTCGAACGTGCAGGTCATCTTCAACGTCTTCATCGACAACGGCTTCCTGCTCGTCGTCGCGGTGGGGATGACCTTCGTGATCCTCACCGGTGGCATCGACCTGTCGGTGGGGTCCGTCGTCGCCATGACGGCGATGGTGTCGGCGGATCTGTTGCAGAAGGGTCTGCCCGCGGCGCTCGTGCTCGTCATCGCCCTGCTCATCGGCCCGACACTCGGCCTGTTGATGGGCTGCGCCATCCACTTCTTCGACATCCAGCCGTTCATCGTCACGCTCGCCGGGATGTTCTTCGCCCGCGGCATGTGCACGTTCATCTCCGGCTCGTCCATCCCGATCACCGACGGGTTCTGGACCAGGATGTCGCAGGAGCGGATCGGGGACCCCCGGGGCAACTTCGTCTCGATCAGCGTGTTGATCGCCTTCGCCGTGGTGCTCGTCGCGGCGTACGTGCTGGCCTACACCCGGTTGGGGCGCAACGTGTACGCGGTCGGCGGCAACCCGCAGTCGGCGCTGCTGATGGGTCTGCCGTTGGGGCGGACCCGGATCGCCGTCTACACGATCAGCGGTCTGTGCTCCGCGATCGGTGGCATCCTGCTGTCCTTCTACACCCTCTCGGGCGCGCCGCTGATCGCGGTCGGCATGGAGTTGGACGTCATCGCCGCCGTCGTGATCGGAGGCACCGTGCTCACCGGTGGCTCGGGTTACGTCTTCGGCACGGTGCTCGGCGTGCTGGTGCTGGGTGTGATCCAGACCCTCATCACCTTCGACGGGAGTCTCAACTCCTGGTGGACCAAGATCGTGATCGGCGGACTGCTCTTCGCGTTCATCCTCCTCCAGCGCCTCATCGGAATTCGTTACAAGTGACCGTTCCTCTCGCGGAAGGCAACCCCATGGCACCACAAACCCACCCCGAGATCTGGTTCCTCACCGGCAGCCAAGGCATGTACGGCGAGGAGACGCTCCGGCAGGTCGCCGAGCAGTCCCGCCAGATCGCGGCCGCGCTCGACGACTCGCCGCAGATTCCCGCCCGGGTGGTCTGGAAGCCCGTCCTGACCAACAGCGGTGAGATCCTGCAGGTCTGCCGGGACGCCGCCGCGCAGGGGGCCATCGGGGTCATCGCGTGGATGCACACGTTCTCACCGGCGAAGATGTGGATCTCCGGTCTGGACGCCCTGCAGACGCCACTGCTGCACCTGCACACCCAGGCGAACGTCCTGCTGCCGTGGGACGAGATCGACATGGACTTCATGAACCTGAACCAGGCCGCCCACGGCGACCGTGAGTTCGGGTACATCCAGACCCGCCTCGGGGTGGCCCGCAAGACCGTCGCCGGGCACGTGAGTGACCCGCGGGTGACCGGCCGGGTCGGGGCCTGGGCCCGCGCGGCGCTCGGCTGGTCGGCGATGCGGTCGCTGCGGCTGGCCCGCTTCGGCGACAACATGCGCGACGTCGCGGTGACCGAGGGTGACAAGGTCGAGGCGGAGCTGCGCTTCGGGGTGTCGGTCAACACCTACGGCGTCAACGACCTGGTCCAGGTGGTCGGCGAGGTCGCCGACGCCGACGTGGACGAGCTGGTCAAGGAGTACGACGACAGCTACCGCGTCGGCGCCGAGCTGCTTCCCGGGGGCGAGCGGCACGACTCGCTGCGCTACGCGGCCCGTCTGGAGCTCGGCATGCGCGCGTTCCTGGACGCCGGCGGCTTCCGCGCGTTCACCACCAACTTCGAGGACCTCGGTGGTCTGCGTCAGCTGCCCGGCATCGCCGTGCAGCGGCTGATGGCCGACGGCTACGGCTTCGGTGGCGAGGGCGACTGGAAGACGTCCGTCCTGGTCCACACCCTCAAGGCGATGTCGGTGGGGGTCGCGGGCGGTACGTCGTTCATGGAGGACTACACCTACGACCTGACTCCGGGTCAGGAGCTGGTGCTGGGCGCCCACATGCTCGAGGTCTGCCCGACCATCGCGTCCGACGTGCCCAACGTGGAGATCCACCCGCTGAGCATCGGCGGGCGGGAGGACCCGGTGCGGCTCGTGTTCGACGCCGCGCCCGGCCCGGCGGTGGTGCTCGGCCTGGCCGACATGGGGGAGCGGTTCCGGCTCGTGGCCAACGAGATCGACGTCGTGACGCCGCCGCAGCCGCTGCGCCGGCTGCCGGTCGCCCGCGCCGTCTGGCGGCCGCGACCGGACCTGCCCGGCTCGGCCGAGGCGTGGATCACCGCCGGCGCCCCGCACCACACCGTGCTGTCGCAGGCGGTGGGCACCGAGGAGCTGCACGACCTGGCCGAGATGAGCCGGACCGAGCTCGTCGTCATCGACGCCGACACCGAGCCGCGCCGCTTCGCCGACGAGATCCGCTGGAACCAGGCCTACTACCGGCTGGCCCGCGGCTTCTGATCCGCGCGCTCGGAGCGTTCTGACGAACGGGTGGTCCATCCCTGCCTGCGGGCGGGGGTGGGCCACCCGTTCGCGTGTGCGCCAGCAGGGCCACGAGGCGGTTGTGTTACGCCTTGACTAACAGCATGTTATCGCTCACAGTCTATAGCCAAGATGGTCGATGTCGTTGGCTGGTCCGGCCGCGCGCGCGTCCTACCCCGCGGTTTCGGCACCTCGTCACCGCCACGGTCGGGCGATCGGTGTTAGCGATCACATGGTCGGGCGTGGTCAGCTCGGTGCCCCGCCCGGTGCCGCGGACGCCGACCCAGACCGCACGGTTCGCGTCAGCAGAGGAGGATCATGCTTTCCATCGGTCGGGTTCCCCGGGGTGCGCCACGTGGGCGCGGGTGGCTGTCGAGACTCGCCGTCGCCGCGATGACACTGGTGGTCGGTGGCGCGGCCGCGGCGGTGGCCGCGGCGCCCGCGTCAGCGGCGACGGTCGACACCAGCGCCTGGTACGTGTTGGTGAACCGCAACAGCGGCAAGGCATTGGACGTGTACAACCTGGCCACGAACGACGGGGCGCGGATCACCCAGTGGACGCGTAACAACGGTAACCAGCAGCAGTGGCAGTTCGTGGACTCGGGAAGTGGCTACTACCGGCTCAAGTCGCGGTTGTCGGGCAAGGTGCTTGACGTCTACAACCGTTCGACCGCCAACGGCGCGGCGATTGTGCAGTGGACCGACAACAACGGCACCAACCAGCAGTTCCAGCTGGCCGACTCGGACGGCGGCTACGTCCGGTTGATCAACCGCAACAGCAGCAAGGTGATGGAGGTGCAGAGCGCCTCGACCGCCGACGGCGGCAACATCGTGCAGTACGACGACTGGAACGGCACCAACCAGCAGTGGCAGCTCGTACGCGTCGA
This sequence comes from Micromonospora sp. NPDC005197, assembly GCF_040608295.1. Classification (NCBI taxonomy): domain Bacteria; kingdom Bacillati; phylum Actinomycetota; class Actinomycetes; order Micromonosporales; family Micromonosporaceae; genus Micromonospora; species Micromonospora sp. NPDC005197. The sequence continues at coordinate 10,172 of NZ_JBEXHY010000123.1, forward strand.
CGGCGGGGGCAACCCCACCACGCCGCCCCCCACGACGCCACCCCCGTCGAGTGGCACGTACTCGAACCCGGTGGTCTGGCAGGACTTCGCCGACGTCGACATCATCCGGGTCGACAACGTCTACTACATGTCGGCGTCCACCATGCACTACTCGCCGGGCGCTCCGGTGCTGCGCTCGTACGACCTGGTGAACTGGGAGTACGCCGGGCACTCCGTACCCCGGTTGGACTTCGGCTCGAAGTACGACATGAGCGGTGGTAACGCGTACGTCGACGGGATCTGGGCCTCGACGTTGAACTACCGGCCGAGCAACAAGACGTACTACTGGGCCGGGTGCATCGACTTCGCGCAGACCCACATCTACACCGCGTCCGCCGTCGACGGCACGTGGACCAAGCACACCACCATCCCCAACTGCTACTACGACGCCGGCATGCTGATCGACGACAACGACACCATGTACGTCGCGTACGGCAACACCACCATCAGCGTCGCGCAGCTGTCCGCCGACGGGAAGACCCAGGTCCGCAGCCAGCAGGTCTACAGCACGCCGTCGAGCATCGGGACGCTGGAGGGCGCGCGCTTCTACAAGCGCAACGGCGCCTACTACATCTGGCTCACCCGGCCGGCCAACGGCCAGTACGTGCTGAAGTCGACCAACGGCCCGTTCGGCCCCTACGAGCAGCGTCAGGTGCTGCTCAACCTGCCCGGCCCGATCTCCGGTGGCGGCGTGCCGCACCAGGGCGGACTGGTGCAGACCCAGAACGGCGACTGGTACTACATGGCGTTCGTCGACGCGTACCCCGGTGGCCGGATGCCCGCCATGGCGCCGATCACCTGGACCGGCGACGGCTGGCCGGTGCTGCAGACCGTCAACGGCGCGTGGGGCAGCTCGTACCCGAAGCCGAACCTGCCCGCCGCGCCCCGGGCGGTGAAGCCACTCACCGGCACCGACACGTTCGCCGGCACCACCCTCGGCCCGCAGTGGGAGTGGAACCACAACCCGGACAACAACCGGTGGTCGGTCAACAACGGGCTGCAGCTGCAGACCGCCACGGTCACCGGCGACCTGTACGCCGCGCGCAACACGCTGACCCACCGGATCCAGGGCCCCACCTCGACCGCCACCATCGAGTTGGATTACTCCACCATGCGCGACGGTGATCGCACCGGCCTGGCGGTGTTGCGCAACTCGTCAGCGTGGATCGGGGTCCGGCGGGACAACGGGTCCACCCGCCTGGTCATGCAGAACGGGCTCACGATGGACGGCAACTGGAACACCACCAGCACCGGCAGCGAGGTGGCGAGCACCGCCGTCTCCGGTGGCCGGATCTGGTTGCGGGCCAACGCCGACATCAGACCCGGGTCCGGCCGGCTGGCCCGCTTCTCGTACAGCACCGACGGGGTCAACTTCACGTCCTTCGGCAACGCCCTGACCCTGGCGAACAACTGGCAGTTCTTCATGGGCTACCGGTTCGCCATCTTCAACCACGCCACACAGGCGCTCGGTGGCGCGGTCACCGTGCGCCGATTCGACCTGACGACACCGTGACGCCGGTCACACAACGAGTAACCCACGGGTGACGCGAATGGACCACCTCTCCCGCCGCGGAAGGTGTCCGCGTCGCCGGCTCCGGCCCGCCGCCGCCCTGTTCCGCGCTCTGTCCAGGAGCGCCGAGCGGGGCGGCGGTTCGCCGTGGCCGGCTCGGGTCAGCGGAGGCCGGCACGCGCGGCGCGGAGCGCTGCCGCCCGACCTGGCACCCGCCGTGTCGTTCACGCTCAGCCGTTCCGTGTTGGCGGCGGTGCCTGGCGTAGACTGTCGGCGATCCAGCGCTGGTCACCTGCGATTCAGCACCGGCGTGGTGGCTGAGCGAGGGGGATCGGGCCGGGCCGCTCCAGTCAACGTCGACGGGCCGCGGGTCGGGTTGCAGGCGGGGGGAGTGAAATGGCCGTGCACGGTCCCGCGATGACAGATGTCGCTCGTCTGGCCGGTGTCTCCCACCAGACGGTGTCGCGGGTGCTCAACGGGCACCCCAACGTGCGTGAGCAGACCCGGTTGCGGGTGCGGGCGGCGATCGCCGAACTCGGCTACCGCCCGAACGGCGCCGCACGCGCACTGGTGACCGGCCGGTCCCAGGTCATCGGCGTGGTGGCACAGAACACGACCCTCTACGGCCCGGCGTCACTGCTGGCCGCCCTGGAGCAGACGGCCGCGGAGGAGGGCTTCGCGGTCAGCGTGGGCAGCGTCCGCAACCTCGACCACCGTTCCATCTCGGCAGCCGTCGAGCGGCACCTGGCGCACCGGGTGGCCGGCATCGTCGTCATCGCGCCGGTCGAGTCGGCCGGCGAGGCCCTGGAACGGCTGCCCAAGGACGTTCCCCTGGTGACTGTCGACGGCGATCCGCAGCGGCCGGTGCCGTTGGTGACGGTCGACCAGGTGGCTGGCGCGCGGGCGGCGACCCAGCATCTTCTCGACGCGGGGCACCGCACCGTGTGGCACGTCTCGGGGCCGTCCGACTGGTTCGACAGCGCCGGCCGGATCGAGGGCTGGCGGGCGGCGCTCCTGGCCGCGGGGGTCGACCCACCGCCCCTGATGCACGGGGACTGGTCCGCGGCGTCGGGCTACCGGTGCGGGCAGATGCTCGCCCGGATGCCGGAGGTGACCGCGATCTTCACGGCCAACGACCACCTCGCTCTGGGCGTGCTGCGGGCGTTGCACGAGTTCGGGCGGCGGGTGCCGGCCGAGATCAGCGTCGTGGGTTTCGACGACGTGCCGGAGGCCGCGTACTTCATTCCGCCGCTGACGACCGTACGACCGGACTTCGACGCGGTGGCCCGGGCGAGCCTGCAGATGTTGCTGAGCCAGATCGAGTCGGGCATCGGTGGGGGTGCCCTGCGGCAGACCATCGCCCCGACCCTGGTCGCCCGCGACAGCGTCGCCCCGCCGCGCCATTGAGGGGCGCCAGCGCCGTACGCCTCGGCGGCCGCCGATCCCGGCACGTACTGGCGGCCGTCGATCAATCGTCGACCGGGTTTCGCGAGGTCGCCTCGGTGGCGAAGCCTCCGTTACGAGACCGTGACACCGGTATTTCGGATCAAGTGTTGACGTGCCCTATGTGAGCGCTAACACTACCCGAAAGGTGACAGGTGGCCCCGGCGGTCAGCGGGGGAATCGGGAGAGGAGAAGCCCGTGAGCAGGAAATTCCTGGTTGCTCTCGGTAGTGCGGCGCTGGCGCTGAGCCTGGCGGCATGCAGTGGTGGAGGTGCCGGCAGCGGCGGCGACACCAGCGACAAGAAGCCGGGGGACCTGACGATCGGTGTCTCGATGCCGACGCAGACCTCCGAGCGGTGGATCGCCGACGGCAACGCGGTGAAGTCCAAGCTGGAGGCGAAGGGCTACAAGGTCGACCTGCAGTACGCGGGCGACGACATCCCCACCCAGTCGCAGCAGGTCGACCAGATGATCACCCAGGGCGCCGACGTCCTGGTCATCGCGGCGATCGACGGCACCGCGCTCAGCAGCCAACTGCAGGCCGCCGCGGCTGCGAAGATCCCGGTCATCTCCTACGACCGGCTGATCCGTGGCAGCAAGGACGTCGACTTCTACGTCAGCTTCGACAACTACAAGGTTGGCGTCGCCCAGGGCACCGCGCTGCTGGTCGGTCTCGGCCTGCTGAACAAGGACGGCTCGAAGGGCACCGCCAAGGGGCCGTTCAACATCGAGCTCTTCGCCGGCTCGCTCGACGACAACAACACGCAGTACTTCTTCGGCGGGGCGATGGACACCCTGAAGCCGTATGTCGACGCCGGCACGCTGAAGGTCAAGTCCAAGCAGACCACCCCCGAGCAGGTCGCCACCCTGCGGTGGCAGCAGGAGACCGCGCAGAAGCGGATGGAGAACCTGCTCACCTCCAGCTACAACGACGGCTCCAAGGTCGACGGCGTGCTGTCGCCGTACGACGGCATCTCCCGGGGCATCATCACCGCCCTGCAGAACGCCGGCTACGGTAGCGGCGCCAAGAAGCTGCCCGTCGTTACCGGTCAGGACGCGGAGATCGCCTCGATCAAGCTGATCAACGACGGCGTGCAGAACTCGACCGTCTTCAAGGACACCCGCCTGCTGGCCGACCAGGCCGTGAACGCCGCCGAGGCGTTCCTGCAGAAGAAGCAGCCGCAGGCGAACGACACGCAGACGTACAACAATGGCGTCAAGGTCGTTCCGGCTTACCTGCTGCCGATCGCTACCGTCTACAAGGACGACATCAAGGCTACGCTGATCGACTCCGGTTACTGGACGGCGGAAGAGGTCGCCGCCGGTCAGGCCAAGAAGTAAGTCACCCCGTCGGGCTCGGCGGACAACCGCCGAG
>NZ_JBEXHY010000124.1:0-14328 GCF_040608295.1 Micromonospora sp. NPDC005197
GGACAGTTTCCGTTACGAGCTAACGGAAACTGTCCAAGATCTCCACGGGCGAGCACTCACGGGCGGTCCCTTTCCAGATCGACAGTTAGGGGGAGCGCTGTGCCGGACAAGCCACCCGATCGGAAGCCCGAGCCGAAGCCCGAACCGGCCCCGCCGTCGTCACCGGGCGTGCCCTGGCCACGCAGGAACCATCGTTCCGCCGACCGTCCCAGGAGATGAGGCCCGGCGCCGCCGCTGGTCACGCGTCCGTCCGGGGCCGCCATCACCCGCCCGTCACGTCCGCTGCCCCTGTGCGGTGTGAGCCCCACTTGACAGGACCGAAACAGAAGAGACCCGGACCGGAAACCGCCCGGCGGCACGCTTTCGGGACATGACAGACGGTGCATGGCCGGCAACTCGACCGGGGCGTACCCCCCGGGAGGTGGCGACGCACTGCCCGTACTGCGCCCTTCAGTGCGGCATGACGCTGCGCGAGGACGACACCGGGGTGAGCGTGCTTCCCCGCCAGTTTCCCACCAACCGGGGCGGGCTCTGCCAGAAGGGCTGGACCTCCGCCGAGCTGCTCGACCACCCGGACCGGCTGACCACCCCGCTGCTGCGCGACCCGGTCAGCGGCGAGCTGCGCCCGGCGACCTGGGACGCCGCGCTGGACCGGATCGTCACCGGCCTGCGCGCCATCCAGGACAGCTCCGGTCGGGACGCGGTCGCCGTCTTCGGCGGCGGCGGGCTGACCAACGAGAAGGCGTACGCGCTGGGGAAGTTCGCCCGGGTCGCGCTGCGCACCCGCAACATCGACTACAACGGACGGTTCTGCATGTCCTCGGCGGCTGCCGCCGGGCTGCGCGCCTTCGGTGTCGACCGGGGGCTGCCGTTCCCGCTGGCCGACCTCGGCCGGGCCGACACCCTGCTGTTGGTCGGCGCCAACCCGGCGGAGACCATGCCGCCGCTGGTGCGCTGGCTCACCGAGCAGCGCCGGGGCGGCGGCCGGCTCATCGTCGTCGACCCCCGCGTCACCGCCACCGCCCGCCAGGCCGACCTGCACCTGCAACCGCTGCCCGGCACCGACCTCGCCGTGGCCAACGCGCTGCTGCACATCGCGGTCACCGAAGGGTGGGTCGACCAGGCGTACGTGGCCGAGCGGACCACCGGCTTCGACGCGGTCCGCCGCAGCGTCGCCGCCTGGTGGCCGGCCCGCGCGGAACAGCTCTCCGGCGTGCCGGTGGCCGACCTGGAGGCGACCGCCCGCGCGCTGGGCACCGGCAGCCGCGTGATCATCCTGACCGCGCGCGGCGCCGAGCAGCACGCCAAGGGCGTCGACACCGTCACCGCGTACGTCAATCTCGCTCTCGCTCTCGGCCTGCCCGGCCGCGAGGGCTCGGGGTACGGCTGCCTCACCGGCCAGGGCAACGGCCAGGGCGGGCGGGAGCACGGGCAGAAGGCCGACCAGCTCCCCGGCTACCGCAGGATCGACGACCCGGCGGCCCGGGAGCACGTCGCCGGTGTCTGGGGCGTGCCGGCCGACGACCTGCCCGGCCCGGGCGTGCCGGCCTACCAACTGCTCGACTCGCTCGGCACCCCCGACGGCCCCCGGGCGTTGCTGGTGTTCGGCTCGAACCCGGTGGTCTCCGCTCCCCGGGCCGCCCGGATCGAGGGCCGGCTGCGCGACCTCGACCTGCTGGTCGTCGCCGACCTGCTGCTCTCCGAGACGGCGGCCCTGGCCGACGTGGTGCTGCCCACCGCGCAGTGGGCCGAGGAGGACGGCACGATGACCAATCTGGAGGGCCGCGTGCTGCGTCGACGGGCGCTGCGCCCGCCTCCGCCGGGCGTCCGCACCGACCTGGCCATCCTCGCCGACCTGGCGGCGAGGTTGGGCGACGCCGGGACGGCGGCGGCGCGGTTTCCGACCGATCCGGCCACCGTGTTCGCCGAGCTGCGCCGCGCCTCCGCCGGCGGGGTCGCCGACTACGCCGGCATCGACTGGGCCCGGATCGACGAGACCGACGGTGTCTTCTGGCCCTGCCCCAGCGAGGACGGGCCGGACACGCCACGGCTCTTCGCCGACCGGTTCGGCACCCCGGACGGCCGGGCCCGGTTCCACGCCGTGGAGCACCGGCCGGCAGCCGAGGAGGTCTGCGCCACGTATCCCCTGCACTTCACCACCGGCCGGGTGCTCGCCCAGTACCAGTCCGGCACCCAGACCCGCCGGGTGGCCGCGCTGCGCCGCGCCGCGCCCGAGGCGTTCGTCGAGCTGCACCCCGACCTGGCGGCCCGGCTGGGCATCGACGACGGCGACCCGGTGCGGGTCACGTCCCGCCGAGGCGAGCTGCGCGCGCCGGCCCGCCTCAGCGCGGGGATCCGCCCGGACACGGTCTTCGCGCCGTTCCACTGGCCCGGCGCCGGCCGAGCCAACTCGGTGACGAACGACGCGGTGGACCCGATCTCCGGGATGCCCGAGTTCAAGATCTGCGCGGTCCGGGTGGAGAAGGCATGACGGCCCGAGTGGTGATCGTCGGCAACGGGATGGCCGGTGCCCGGCTCGCGGCCGAGCTGCACGCCCGCGAGGGAGACCGGAAGGTCACCGTGCTCGGGGCGGAGCCGCACCGCGCGTACAACCGGATCATGCTCTCCACGCTGCTGACCGGCCGGATCGCCGAACCGGACGTGGAGCTGACCGAGGCCGCCGGGCACGGCATCGACAGGCGCCCCGGCGTGCCGGTGACCGCGGTGGACCGGCCCGCCCGCGAGGTCCGCACCGGCGACGGCGAACGGATCTCCTACGACCACCTGGTGCTGGCCACCGGCGCGCGGGCGGTGGTGCCGCCGCTGCCCGGCCTCGACCCGACCGACCTGCCGCAGCGGGTCGTTCCCTTCCGGACCCTGGACGACTGCCGCCGGATCCTCGCCGTCGCCGACGGGGCCCGCAGCGCGATCGTGCTCGGTGGTGGGCTGCTCGGCCTGGAGGCCGCCCGCGGCCTGGCCACCCGGGGGCTCGCCACCACCGTCGTGCACCACACCGGGCACCTCATGGAACGGCAGCTCGACCCCGCGGCCGGCGCGGTGCTCGCCGGCACGCTCGCCCGGCTCGGCGTCACCATCCAGCTCGCGGTGCCGGCGACCGGAGTCGTCGCCGACGACACCGGCGTCCGCCTCGACCTGGCCGACGGCCGGTCGCTGCACGCCGACCTGCTGGTGCTCTCCTGCGGGGTACGCCCGGACACCGCCCTCGCGCAGGCCGCCGGGCTGACCGTGCGGCGCGGCGTGGTGGTGGACGACCGGCTGCGCACCAACGACCGGAGGGTCTCGGCGCTCGGCGACTGCGCCGAGCACGACGGCGCGATCACCGGGCTGGTCGCACCCGCCTGGGCCCAGGCCCGGGTGCTCGCCGACGTGCTGACCGGCACCGACCCGCTGGCCCGCTACCGACCCCGGCCGGTGGTGACCCGACTCAAGGCGGCCGGAATCGACCTGGCCGCGATGGGCGACGCGGCGGGCGGCGGGCCGGGCGAGGAGCTGACCTTCGCCGACCCGGCCCGGGGCACGTACGCCCGGCTACGGATCCACGACGAGCGGCTGATCGGCGCGATCCTGCTCGGCGACAACCCCTCGGTCGGCACGGTGATCCAGCTCTTCGACCGGGGTCACCCGGTGCCGGCCGACCGGCGGGCCCTGCTGCTGGGCCGGGCGCTGGGCGGGGCCGTCGCGGCGCCGAGCGCGTCACCGGCGCTGATGCCGGACGCGGCAGTCGTCTGCCAGTGCAACACCGTCACCAAGGGAGCGCTGGTGCGGTGCTGGCGCTCCGGCGCGCGGACGGTCGACGCGGTGGTGGCGGGGACCCGGGCCGGCACCGGATGCGGCGGATGCCGGGACGCGGTCGGCGGCATCGTCGACTGGCTGTCCGAAGCGGAATCGGTGGAGGTGACGCGATGAGCGGTCGGGACCTGGTCGTCATCGGCAACGGCATGGTGGGGCAGCGCTTCGTCGACGCGCTGCGCGCCCGTGATCCGCAGGGCCGCTGGCGGGTGACCGTGCTGGCCGAGGAGGGGCGTCCGGCGTACGACCGGGTGCGGCTCTCGGCGTACTTCGACGGGGTGAGCGAGGACGAGCTCAACGTGCACACCCCGTACGACGGTGTGCGACTGCGCCTGGGTGAGCCGGCCACCGCCATCGACCGCGCCCGGCGGGTGGTGACCACCGCCGTCGGCGAGTACGGCTACGACGCGCTGGTGCTGGCCACCGGGTCGTACCCCTTCGTGCCGCCGGTGCCCGGCGCCGACCTGCCCGGCGTGTTCGTCTACCGGACCCTGGACGACCTGGCGGCGATCCGGGCGTACGCGCGGGGCCGGCGGGTCGGCGCGGTGATCGGCGGCGGACTGCTCGGGCTGGAGGCGGCGAACGCCCTGCGCCTGCTCGGCCTGAGCACCGACGTGGTCGAGTTCGCGCCCCGGCTGATGCCGGTGCAGGTGGACCAGGCCGGTGGTGCGATGCTGCGCCGCTACGTCGAGGAGCTGGGTGTGCGTACCCACCTCGGGGTGGCCACCACCGCGATCCGGGCTGGCGCCGACGGCGCGGTCGACGCCCTGGAGCTGTCCGACGGCCGCGTGGTCGACGCCGAGCTGGTCGTGGTGGCCGCCGGCATCCGGCCCCGCGACGAGCTGGCGCGGGCCGCCGGCCTGCCGCTGGGTCCGCGCGGCGGGGTGCTCGTCGACGCGACCTGCCGCAGCGCCGACGAGCGCGTCTGGGCCGTCGGTGAGTGCGCGGCGGTCGACGGCACCTGCCACGGCCTGGTCGCCCCCGGGTACGCGACGGCCGAGGTGGTGGCCGACCGTTTGGTCGGCGGCGCGGCGACCTTCCCGGGCGCGGACACCGCCACCAAGCTGAAACTGCTCGGTGTCGACGTGGCGTCGTTCGGCGACGCGCACGGCACCACCGAGGACTGCCTGGACGTCACGTTCACCGACCCGGCCACCCGGGTGTACGCGAAACTGGTCCTCTCCGACGACGCGCACACTCTGCTGGGCGGGGTGCTGGTGGGTGACGCCAGCGCGTACCCGACGTTGCGGGCCAGTGTGGGCGGCCCGCTGCCGGCCGCTCCGCTGGCGCTGCTCGCCCCGGACGGCGGCGGCGCGGACGCCGGAGCGCTGCCCGGCACCGCCCAGGTCTGCTCCTGCAACGCGGTCACCCGCGGCGACGTGGACGACGCCATCGCGGGCGGCTGCGCGGACGTGCCGGCGTTGAAGGCGTGCACGCGGGCGGGCACGAGCTGCGGCTCCTGCGTGCCGATGCTCAAGCAGCTGCTGGACGCGGCCGGCGTGGCACAGTCCACGGCGCTGTGCGAGCACTTCGACGTGAGTCGCCGCGAGCTGTTCGAGATCGTCCGCGTCCGCGGCATCCGCACGTTCTCCCGGCTGGTCGCCGAGCACGGCCGGGGACGCGGCTGCGACATCTGCAAACCGGTGGTGGCGTCGATCCTCGCCTCGCTGGGCAACGGCCACGTGCTCGACGGGGAGCAGGCGTCGTTGCAGGACACCAACGACCACTTCCTGGCCAACCTGCAACGCGACGGCAGCTACTCGGTGGTGCCCCGCATCCCCGGCGGCGAGATCACCCCGGAGAAGCTGATCGTCATCGGCGAGGTCGCCCGGGACTTCCAGCTCTACACGAAGATCACCGGCGGGCAGCGGATCGACCTGTTCGGGGCCCGGGTGGAGCAGCTGCCGCAGATCTGGCGACGCCTGGTGGACGCCGGTTTCGAGTCCGGCCACGCGTACGGCAAGGCGCTGCGCACGGTGAAGTCCTGCGTCGGCGAGACCTGGTGCCGGTACGGGGTGCAGGATTCGGTGGGGCTGGCCGTTGCGCTGGAGCTGCGCTATCGCGGGCTGCGCGCGCCGCACAAGCTCAAGTCGGCGGTCTCCGGTTGTGCCCGGGAGTGCGCCGAGGCCCGCAGCAAGGACTTCGGCATCATCGCCACCGAGACCGGCTGGAACCTCTACGTCGGCGGCAACGGCGGCTTCCGGCCCCGCCACGCCGACCTGTTCGCCACTGATTTGTCGACAGAAGCACTGATTCGACTAATCGATAGATTTTTAATGTATTACATCCGCACCGCCGACCGGCTGCAACGCACCGCCGGGTGGATCGAGGCCATGGACGGCGGCCTGGACCACCTGCGCGCGGTGATCGTGGACGACTCGTTGGGGCTCTGCGCCGACCTGGACGCGGCGATGGCCCGACACGTGGCGTCGTACTCCGACGAGTGGCGCGACGTGCTGGACGACCCGGAGCGGCTGCGCCGCTACACCTCCTTCGTCAACGCCCCCGACGTGCCCGACCCGTCGATCACCTTCGCGCAGGAGCGCGGCCAGCCGGTGCCCGCGCGTGGTGACGGTCCGCCCGGCGGTCACCGCCGGCAGCCGGTCACCCTCGGCCTTCCGGGGGTACGGCGATGAGCCCCACCACCACGCTGACCTGGACCCCGGTGTGCCCGCTGGACCGGCTGGAGCCGAACCGGGGCGCCGCCGCCCTGGTCGACGGCGTGCAGGTCGCCCTCTTCCACACCGTGGACGGGCTGTTCGCGATCGACAACCGCGACCCGGTCTCCGGGGCGTACGTGCTGTCGCGGGGCATCGTGGGCAGCCGCGGCAGCGTGCCGACGGTCGCCTCCCCGCTGCACAAGCAGGTGTACGACCTGCGCACCGGGGAGTGCCTCGACCTGCCCGGGATGGCCGTGGCCCGGCACGACACGCGCTGCCACGACGGGATCGTCGAAGTGCGGTTGCGACGGGAGGGCTGATGCGGGAAGAACTGGCCGGCTTCACCATCGGGGTGACCGCCGACCGGCGGCGCGACGAGTTGGCCGCGCTGCTCGAACGCCGCGGCGCCCGCGTGGTGCTCGCCCCGGCGCTGCGGATCGTGCCGCTGTCCGACGACACGGAACTGCGCGAGGCGACCCGCGCCTGCCTGGACCAGCCACCCGACATCCTGATGGCCAACACCGGCATCGGGATGCGCGGCTGGCTGGAGGCGGCCGAGGGCTGGGGGCTGGCCGAACCACTGCGTTCGGTGCTCGCCAGCTCGTACGTCGTCGCCCGGGGCCCGAAGGCACGCGGCGCGATCCGCGCGGCCGGGCTGCACGACCAGTGGTCACCGGCGTCGGAGAGCTGCGACGAGGTGGTCGATCACCTGCGCCGCCGTGGCGTGGCCGGGCAGGTGATCGCCATGCAGCTGCACGGTGAGCGGCAGCCCGAGTGCACGCTCGCGCTGGAGGCGGCCGGCGCCACGGTGATCGAGGTGCCGGTCTACCGCTGGGCGCCGCCGACCGACCCGGCGCCGCTGCACCGGTTGATCGACCTGATCGCCGGCCGGCTGGTGGACGCGGTGACGTTCACCTCGGCACCGGCGGCCGAGGCGCTGCTGCGGGCCGCCGGGGACCGTACCGACGCGGTGGTGGCCGCGCTCCGCAGCGACGTGCTGGCCAGCTGCGTCGGCGCGGTGACCGCCGAGCCGTTGCTGCGCCACGGGGTGCCGGTGAGCGCGCCAGGGCGGGCCCGGCTGGGCGCGTTGGTGCGGACCATCGTCGACGAACTGCCCCGCCGGACCCTGACGTTCAAGGCCGGCGGGCACCTGCTCACCCTGCGCGGGCACGCGGCGGTGATCGACGGGGAACTACGCCCGCTGGCTCCCGCCCCCATGGCGGTGCTGCGGGCGCTGGCCCAGGCCCCCGGACGGGTGCTGTCGCGCACCGCGCTGCTGCGGACCCTCCCCCGGGGCGCCGACGAGCACGCGGTGGAGATGGCGGTGGCACGCCTGCGGGCCGGCCTGCGCGCGCCGCGCGTGGTGCAGACCGTGGTCAAGCGCGGCTACCGGCTCCGGGTCGACTGACGCGTCGTGGCCGGCCCTGGTGTGCCGGCCACGACGCGGTGGTTCAGCCGACCGGCGTGGGGAAGCCCCGACCGTGCTCGGCCTGGAGCCGGAGCATCGCGTGCTCGACCACCGTCACCAGCACCTGCTTGACCGAATCCCGGTGCCGGGCGTCGGTCATCACCAACGGCACCTGCGGCGAGATGGCCAGCGCCTCGCGGATCTCCTCCAGCTCGTACTGGGGAGCGCCGTCGAACCGGTTCAGCGCCACCACGTACGGCAGGTTGCGGTTCTCGAAGTAGTCCAGCGGGGCGAACGCGTCGGTGATCCGGCGGGTGTCCACCAGGACGGCGGCACCCACCGCACCTCGGATGATCTCGTCCCACATGAACCAGAAGCGGGTCTGACCCGGCGTACCGAACAGGTACAGGATCAGGTCCTGGGCCATGGTGATCCGGCCGAAGTCCATGGCGACCGTGGTGGTCTCCTTGCCCGGCACCTTGGACGGGTCGTCGATACCGACACCCGCGGCTGTCATCACCGCCTCGGTCGTCAGCGGCGTGATCTCGGAGATCGAGCCGACGAGGGTCGTCTTACCGACGCCGAAGCCGCCCGCGACGACGATCTTCGCGGAGACGATTCCCCGGCTCGGCCGCCCCCCAGCGGGGGGGTCATAGCCTGCGAAGTCCACTTAGCACCCTTCCAAGCAGTTCCATCCGCTCCTCGAACCCCTCGGCGGGAGCAGCAGTGTGTAACGTCAGCAGGCTCTCGGCCACCATGTCGGCGACCAGTACCCGGGCGACGCCCAGCGGCATCCGGGTGTACGCGGCGATCTCCGCCAGCGACTGTGCACGGCCCTCGCAGACGGTGGCGATGCGGTGCTTGTCGTGCCCCGCGAAACGGGACTCGGCAACCTGAGTGGGAGAGGCCGTGAGGACCGCCTCGAGGGCGATGTCCTGCCGGGGCTCGGTACGACCACGGGTGACCGCGTACGGACGCACCAGAGCGCCGCGCGGGTCAGCGCGCCGTTGGTCCATCCATGATCACCTCCTCGTCCCCAGCGGAGCCGGCCCACACCGCCTCCCATCCCTGTTCCGGCGCGCGGTCCGCGCGCCGGGTCTACCGGCGCTACGAACGCACCGCGTCCCTCGGCAGCGGCACCAGCGCGGCACCGACCCGCTCCACCAGCAGCGCCATCTCGTAGCCCACCTGGCCCACATCGCAGCTCCGCGCGGCCAGCACGGCCATCGACGAGCCGTCGCTGATCGACATGAGGAAGAGGTAACCGCTGTCCATCTCGATGACGGTCTGCAACACCCCGCCCGCGCTGAACATCCGGGCCGCGCCCTCGGTCAGGCTCACCACGCCGGAGGTGATCGCGGCGAGCTGGTCCGCCCGGTCCCCCGGCAGGTCCCGGGAGGACGCGAGCAGCAGCCCGTCGGCGGACACCGCCACCACGTGGGCGATGCCCGCCACGCTGTCGGCGAAGTTGGTGAGCAGCCAACCCATGTCCTGCATGGCAGCTGGCCTGTTCATCGGCTCTCCTTGGTCGAGGTGCTGTTCAGGTCCGTGCCGGCCGTCCGACCACGCTGTACGCCGCGGTGGTAGGCCGACAACAGGCCGCGTACTTCATCGGGGGTCCGCCGGCTGCGGTCCCGGCCACCCTTCGGTTCGATGCCACCCGGCACGAGCTGTGCCTGCGGCACCCGCTTGGGCAGACCCGAGCGGGTGGTGCCGGCGGCGGCCGGCTCGGCGGCCCGGCTGGCCAGCGACCAGCCCTCGTCGGCCGCCGTCCGCCAGGCGTCCGGGTCCGTGGCCGGCGGGGGCGTGCTCGCCGTGGCGGCGGGGGCCGCTACCGGCGCGGTCGGGACGGCCGGCGGGGTGTACGACGGCGGTGGTTTCGGCGTCGAGGCGCCACGACCGCCGGTGCTCACACCGCCACGACCGCCGGTGCTCGCACCGCCACGACCGCCGGTGCTCGCACCGCCGAATCCGTCCATGCTTCCCACGCTCTGCGCTCCGGTGCCCTCGGAACTGCCCGGGGTGCGGGTGGGCAGTGGCGGTCGGGCCGGCGCGGTCGCCGGCGCGGACGCGGTGGCCGGTTGACCGCCGTTGGCCGCCCGCAGGCCGGCGTCGGCGGGCGCGGGCGGTGTGTCGAACTGCGGCCGGGTGAAGATCGCGGTGGCGTCGTCGCCGTGCGACCGGAACCAGACCGCCTCCATCTCCCGGAAGATCGGCGCCTCGGCGGGGAACTCCGGCCGGGTGCTGACCGGTGCGGCGGGCGTCGGCGGCGTGGCCGGCGGGGCGGGCTGCACGGGCGGGGCCGACGTCGCGGGCGGCGCCGGCGGGGCGACCGCTCCGGGACCGGCGACCGGCCCGACGGGCAGCACCGGCGCGCTCCGACCGTCCGTGGTGTCGGCCGTCGAGCCGCGTCGGGGCAGCGCGTCGATGGTCGGGTACGCCACGGTCGGGCTGCCCACCGAGGTGCCCGCGCCGTTGCTGTACGCGGTTCGGGCGGGGGGGACCGGGGTGGCCGGCGCGGCGGCGGGCGGCACCGTCGGGCGGGCCCCGGTGTAGCCGCCGGCCTGCACGGCCGGGGCGGTGTCCCGCGCGTCGACCGGCGACTGCCACTGCGCGGGCGCAGGGGCGCTGGTCCGCCACTGGTCGGGCAGCGTCGCCGCCGCGGTGGTGGCCCCGGCGTACGACTCGGCGTGGTTGACCGGGGTGAGCGGCGTCTGCTCGACCGCCATCGGCTGGCGCGGACGGGTGAGCACCTGCTCGCGGCCCCGGTTGCTGGGCAGGAGCACGGTGGCGGCGGGCAGCGTCACCTGGGCGACGGTGCCGCCCTCGACGTTGCGGCGCAGCTCCACCCTGATGCCGTAGCGGGAGGCGAGCCGGCTCACCACGGCCAGACCCATCAACCGGAACGCGGCGACGTCCACGCTCGGCGGGGCGGCCAGCCGGCGGTTGAGCGAGTCGAGCTGCTCGTCGGTGAGGCCGAGCCCGCGGTCCTCGATCTGGATCAGGACGTAGTCGCGGATGCGGCGACCGTCGGCGACGACAGTCGTGTTCGGCGGCGAGAACCGGGTGGCGTTGTCCAGCAGCTCGGCGACGAGGCGTACCACGTCGTTGACGGCGTGCGCGGCCACCGAGATGTCGGTGTCGACGGTGCCGAACTCGATGCGGTTGTAGAGCTCCACCTCGGACTGCGCGGCGCGCAGCACGTCCACGACCAACGCGTCGTCGCGGCGCGGTGCGCCGGAGTCGGCGCCTGCCAGGACCAGCAGGTTCTCGTCGTTACGGCGCATTCGGGTGGCCAGGTGGTCCAACTCGAAGAGCTGGGCCAGCCGCTTCGGGTCCTCCTCGCCGCGCTCGATCGCGTCCAGCTCGCCGATCATCCGGTCGACGAGGGTCTGACTGCGGCGGGCCAGGTTGAGGAACATCGCCGAGACGCTGGTGCGCAGTGCGGCCTGCTCGGCGGCGACCCGCACCGCCTCCCGGTGGACGACGTTGAAGGCCAACGCCACCTGACCGACCTCGTCACGGCTGTTCAGCTGGATCGGGTCCCGGACCTGGCGGACGATCTCGTCCACGCCACCGTCACCCACGCTGCCCATGTTCTGCAGCCGCTGCACGGCGTCCGGCAGGTCGTGGTTGGCCACCGAGAGCGCGCCCTCGCGCAGCCGGCGCAGCGAGTGGTTCAGCGATCGAGCCAGCACCACGGCCAGCGACACCGCGATGATCAGGGTGAGCAGCACCAGGATCGACTCGACCACGGCCTGCCGGATGACGTCCGAACGCGCCTGGTCGGCCTGCTCGAGCAGCCGGTCCTGCAGTTGGGTCTCGGCCCAGCGCATCAGGTCGTTGACCGCGCCGATGGCGGCGGTGGCGTCCTGCGCGCTGACCAGCGGGCGCTGCCCGACGGAGCGGGTGATGTCGGTGGCGACCCGGTCGGAGAGGCCGACCGCGTCACCGGAGACGGTGCTGTCGACGAGGGCCCGCTGCACGGGGTCAGCGGCGAGCGAGAAGGCGACCAGTGCCTCCTGCTGGCTGGTCAGCGTGGCCACGAAGGAGGAGAACTGCTCCGGGTCGAGCTGGCCGGCGGTCAGCGCCGTGAAGGCGACCGCCTCCTCCTCGGCGACGGACGCCTTGGCGCGGGCGAACGCGGCGACCGCGCGACGGCTGTCCGACAGGCTCTCGTCGCCGGGCAGCTGGGCCAGCCCGTCGCCGTAGGCGACCAGGTCGGTGAGGATGACGCCATAGCGCAGCACCGCCTCGGCGACCGCCATCTGCCGGCGGTCCAGCACCTCCTGGCGGGTGCCGTCCAGGGTGGACAGGTGGTCGTCGATCGCCGCCAGCCGGTCCCGCAGCGCCGCCGGCACGTCGCCGATGCGGCCCCGCTCGGCGTTGTACTGGTCCACGCGCTGCTGCGTCTGGCGCACCCGCAGGTTGTACGCGTCGGCGGGCTGCTGCGGAGCGGCCAGGTAGGCCGCCGCGGCCATCCGCTCGGCCTGGAGATCCTGGGTCAGCGCGCTGACGTCGATGGAGAGCGCGGTGAGCGACCGGGCCCGGGTGGCGTCGTAGGCGCCCTCGCCCACCGAGATCAGCCGGACGGTGGCCAGCGCGATAACGGCGGCCACCGGAACGACCAGAATCAGCGCCAGCTTGGACCGGATCCGGGCGTCCCGCAGTCTCGGCAGGCGCCGGCGCGTACGCCGAACATTCTCGCCGAGCGCGGGCAGGGTCGTCGGTCCGGTGCTCACGACATCGCCTCCGTCGTTTCTTCCCCGCCTGGCCCGCCGAGCCGTGCCGTAAGCGGAGGGGACCACGTGCGGCACGGCCGCGATTTCATCAGAGAAGATCGTGTTTGGGAAGCCGCAGTGAGGCAGGAAACGGTCGGACGGCGCGGAACCCCTGATCCGGTCAACTGATACCTTCATTTCCGCAAGCCCCTGAACAGGGCATGTAACTCCAGAGTGGTCACGCGTGTATGCAAGGTGAGCTTTTGCAAACATTGTGTTACCCCAGCATGTGGGATGACCGTCCCGAAAATGCAACCGGGGTCCGCGCTTGACCACAGCGCCGGCCATTGGCAAGGTTTTGCAGGCTTCGCGCACACCGTACGGCAGAGGAGATCCCGTCCTCCACTGAGGACGGATTAGCGGCGGTGACCGGGCAGCGCCCGCGCCCGCACCTGGAGGACTGAGTTGAGCCCCATCCGCTCCGCGACCATCGCGGCGCTCGCATCGGCCGTAGTGGCCACCACGCTCACCGGCTGCCAGTTCGGTGGAGCGGAGCAGGACACGAGTCCGATCGTGATCGCTGCCGATCTCGAACTCTCCGGGGCTGCGGCCCCCGTCGGTCAGACATACCAGCGGGCCCTGAAACTCAAGGTCGAGCAGTTGAACTCCTCCGGAGCACTGAACGGCCGGAAGATCGATCTGAAGGTCAAGGACAACCGTTCCGACGCCGCCGAGTCACTGCGCAACATCGCCGAGTTCAGCAGCGATTCCCAAGTCAGCGCCATCGTCATGGGCGGCTGTAACGAATGCGCGGTCGGCGCGGTCGGGATCATCAACGACAAGCGGATTCCCACCATTGCGCTCGCCGCTTCCGGTGCGATCGCCAGCCCGGTCGCCGAGCGGCGCTACGTGTTCAAACTCGGCCCGAACGCGGCGGACAGCGCCGCGGCGCTCACCACCGAACTGCGTCGCAAGAACGTCCGCAAGGTGGGCCTGCTCGCCAGCAACGACGACTACGGCCGGGAAGGCATGCTCGCACTGCGCCGCGAACTGACCAAGGCAAGCATCAAGGTGGCCGGTGAGGAGTCGGTGAAGACCACCGACACCGAGGTCGGCCAGCAGGTCGACAAACTCACCAAGCTCAAGCCCGACGCGCTGGTCGTCTGGACACCGCCGGAGCAGGCCGCGCTGGCCGCGACCAGCGCCCAACAGGCCTCGTTCCGGGGGGCGCTGTTCTTCGACGCGGGAGCGGCCGGCGATCTCTTCCTCGGCGCCGCGGCCCGAGCCACCGAGCGGGCCACGCTGATCTTCACCCAGACCATGGTGATCGACGACGTGATCGCCACCACCCCGGCGAAGGCGGCCCGGCGGCAGTGGTTCCAGGACTACACGGCCCGCTTCGGCGGCTACAACGGAGCCTCGTCCTTCGCCGCCGACGCGATCCAGCTGATCGCCGACGCCGAACTGCGGGCCGGCGGCCCGGCCGGGAAGGTCGACCGGAACGGCATCCGCGACGTGCTGGAGACGTCCCAGATCGACGGCCTCTCCGGCCCGATCCGCATGACGCCCGACAACCACTCCGGCCTCATGCCGCAGGCGCTCACCACGCTGGTCGCGCGAAACGGGCGCTGGCGGTTGGCGGGGTAGCTCGGCTCGTCGTGTTCCAGGTTGAGGGCTGTGGCCTACCGTGCCCGGCTCCGGGCGGTCAGGCCTGATCCCTCCGCCGGGC
>NZ_JBEXHY010000125.1:0-14315 GCF_040608295.1 Micromonospora sp. NPDC005197
CGCACGTCGTGTGCGGGGCGGCGCCGGAGAGTCGGGAACTACCAGAACCGGCGGCGCTTGGCCTTCTGCGGGCGGATCAGATCCGCGCCCCTGGTCAGCAGCCGGGTCGCCCCGGAGGGACCACGCCGGGCCTCCAGGGTGTGGCTGAGCCGGCGGGCGCCGGCCGCGGCCAACGGCACCGCGATCGCCATCACCGCCCACTGGGCAATGCGCTTCTGGATCATGTGGGTTCACCTCCGTCAGTGGCTTCTGACGTTCCTGATACCCAGCGTGACGGGTGGATAAGCCTCGCTCAGACCGTCGGGGCGACCGGGTTGGGCAGCGCGCCGCCGAACCGCCGGTCCCGCTGGGCGTACAGCTCGCACGCGTACCAGAGGTGGCGGCGGTCGAAGTCCGGCCAGAGGGTGTCCAGGAAGACCAACTCGGCGTACGCGGTCTGCCAGAGCAGGAAGTTGGAGATCCGCTCCTCGCCGGAGGGCCGCAGGAACAGGTCCACCTCCGGGATCTCCGGGTGGTACAGGTATTTCGCGACGGTCTTCTCGGTGACCTTCGACGGGTCCAGTCGACCGGCCGCCACGTCCCGGGCGATCGCCGCGGCGGCGTCGCCGATCTCGGCCTGCCCGCCGTAGTTCACACAGAACTGCAGGGTCAGCGTCGAGTTGCCCCGGGACATCTCCTCGGCGGTCTGCAACTCGGAGATGACGCTCTTCCACAACCGCCCCGGCCGCCCCGACCAGACCACCCGGACGCCGAGGTCGACCAGCTGGTCGCGGCGTCGACGGATCACGTCCCGGTTGAACCCCATCAGGAACCGGACCTCGTCGGGCGAGCGCCGCCAGTTCTCGGTGGAGAACGCGTACGCCGACAGGTAGGGGATGCCCATCTCGATCGCGCCCTCGATGGTGTCGAAGAGGCTGTGCTCCCCCGCCTCGTGGCCCTTGGTGCGGGGCAACCCGCGCTCCTTGGCCCACCGGCCGTTGCCGTCCATCACGACGGCCACGTGCTTCGGCACCGCCTCGCTCGGCAGCGCCGGCGGCCGGGCACCGGACGGGTGCGGCGTCGGTGGCGTCGGCTCCCGCCGGCCGGACCTCATCGATCGGATCACTCGGCTCTCTCCCTGCTCGTGCCGTCCGCACCGGCCTCGACGTCACCGTGCGGCCGGAGCATCGCAGCCCCACCGCCGCCCGGCGGCGGGACCGTGCCGGCGACCGAGGGCCCCCGGTCGACCAGCGGCAGCGAGCGTAGCGCGCGTTCCAGATGCCACTGGAGGTGCGCCGCGACCAGCCCGCTGCACTCCCGACGTACACCGGTCTCGGTGGCGTCGGCGACCACCCAGTCGCCGGTGGTCAGCGCGGACATCAGGTCGATGGTGGCCGGCGCGGGATGGGCCGCGCCGGGCGGCCGGCAGTCCGGGCAGACCGCGCCGCCGGCCGGCACGGAGAACGCGCGGTGCCGCCCGGGGGTGCCGCAGACCGCGCAGGCGATCAGCGCCGGAGCCCAGCCCGCGAGAGCCATCCCGCGCAGCAGGTACGCGTCGAGCACCAGCGTGGTCGCGTGTTCGCCCCGGGACAGCGCCTTCAACGCCCCCACGGTGAGCTGGAACAGCCGCAGCGACGGCTCCCGCTCGACCGGCGTCAGCCGCTCGGCGGTCTCGGCGATCGCGCTGGCCGCCGTGTAGCGGGGATAGTCGCCGAGGAACCGCTTGCCGTACAGCTCGATGCCCTCGACCTGGCTGACCGTGTGCAGCGAGCTGCCGTGGTTGCCCTTGGGGTCGCCGGCGAGTTGGAGGTCGACGTGACCGAACGGCTCCAGCCGGGCGCCGAACTTGCTCATCGTGCGCCGGACCCCCCGGGCGACCGCCCGCAGCCGGCCGTGCCGGCGGGTGAGCAGCGTGATGATCCGGTCGGACTCGCCGAGCTTCTGCACGCGCAGCACCACCGCGTCGTCGCGGTAGAGCTGTCGGCGGTACCCGGCCATCGGACCATTCTCCCTCGGGGTGTGAAATCAGGGTTGGTTCGGGGTGGACGCGCGGACGAACCCCGATGCGCCCGGCTCGTCACCGGCCGTAGCGTGCTCGTCATGGCACTGCACGAGACCACCGCCGCCCGTCGTCGCCACGCCACCGCGCCCGTCGCGTTGGGGCTGGCCACCGCCCTCATCCTGCTCGCCGGGTGCGACAACCTGTCCTTCCGCCGGCTCGACTACGACAACACCGAGGCGGTGAAGATCAGCACCATCCGGGTGCAGGGGGGCTCCGGAGACGTGATCGTCCGAGGCGACGGCACGGCGGGCGAGGCACGGATCAAGCGGGTCGTGCGCTATCAGGGCGGCGAACCCAAGGCCCGGTACGAGATCAAGGACAGCGAGCTGGTGCTGGACACCGACTGCGGCGACCGGTGCAGCGTCTCGTACGAGGTGACCGTCCCCGGGGGCGTGACCGTGCAGGGCGAGAGCGGCTCGGGTGACGTCGAGCTGACCAGGGTCGGCGCGGTGAAGCTGCGGCTGGGCTCGGGCGACGTGCGGATCAGCGACGTCGCCGGTGCGATCGACGTGGAGACCGGCTCCGGCAACATCGAGCTGAGCGAGGCCCGTTCGGCCGTACGACTGCGCGCCGGCTCCGGCGACATCACGGCTCGCCGTGTGGGCGGAACGACGGACGCCGAGGCCGGCTCCGGCAACGTCGTCGTCGAGCTGGAGACCGCCGCCTCGGCGCGTCTGCACGCCTCCAGCGGGGACGTCTCGCTGGTGGTGCCGGCCGGCAGTTACCGGGTCCGCTCCAACACCGGCTCCGGCGACGCCCGGATCACCGTCGCCGACGACCCGGCCGCCTCCCTGGTGCTCGACGGCTCGGCCGGCAGCGGCGACGTGTCGATCAGCCAGCGTTGATCTCGACGGTCGCCGCCGCACCGGACACCCGCTGCGCCGGTACGGCCGCCCGTCCGACAGTCTCGCCGACTCCGAGACGACCCGCCGGGCCACCGTCGGAGGGGGCCGGCGGGACGGTCGGGCGGGGCGGCCCGCCCGGGATCAGCTCCGGGCGGCGACGGGCGGCGACGTCCTCGACCCAGCCGACGGCCAGGGTGACCAGACCGACAAGCGCGAAGACCAGCAGCACCCGGACAGCCAGCCCCACCGGGTCCTGGTGCGACCAACCGACCACGTCGACCAGCGGGGTGAGCGCCACCACGAACGGCATGTGCCAGAGATAGATGGTGAGCGCCCGCCGGTTGAACACGGTCACCACCCGTTCGGCCAGCCGGCTGCGCTCCAGCCAGGCCACCCCGGCCGGCGCCCGACCCAGCACGACCAGGATGAACGCGGCCGACCAGAGCGCGTTGCCGAGGTGGTTGTCGTTGAGGTCGTACCCGCGCGGGCCGGGATGCGTGACGATCCAGGCCCCGCCGACGACCGCGAGGCCCAGCGACAGCGGGTACAGCACCCGGCCGGTGAGTCGACGCAGCATCCCGGCGTGGTGGGCGAAGCCGAGCAGCCACGCGCCGAAGTACAGGCCGAACTCGCGCACCACCGGCGGCGCCGGGTAGATCCCCACCTCGATCGTCACCAGCACCACGTACGGGGCGAGCAGGGTGGGCAGCGGGGCCCGCCGGAACAGCCAGAGCGCGACCGGCGAGGCGAGCACGAACCACAGGTAGTCCCGCAGGTACCAGATGATGCTCAGCGCCAGGGCGCCCCAGTTGTTCGCCGGCGGGTCGGTGATCGGGAACAGCCACAGCAGCACCCGGGGCGACAGCGCCAGCCCGGTGAGCAGCATGGCCGGCACGAAGACGGCCGCCAGCACCCACAGCGACGGCAACAGCCGGCGCAACCGGCGGCCGACCGCCACCGGGCCGGACCGCGCGAGCGAGGCGGCCATCAACGAGCCGGCCAGCGCGAACATCACCGACATGGCGGGGAAGACGAGGGTGAGGGTCGCCCAGCCGGTGACGTGGTAGACGACCACCCGGACGATGGCGAGGAAACGGAGCAGATCGAGGTATCTGTTGCGCATCAGCCTGCATCTGGATCGGGGACGCGGTGCTTTCTCCCCTACCCTTCGCGGCCCGCGCGCCAAACGACGCCGACCCCGGCCGATCGTGAGGCTGCCCATGGGGCCGACCGGAAACGATCAGGCCGACCGGCACCCGCCCCTCAGCAGGGCCGCCGGATGACGCTCAGAAGCCCAGCTTGCGCAACTGCCTCGGGTCGCGCTGCCAGTCCTTCGCGACCCGCACGTGCAGGTCGAGATAGACCCGGCTGCCCAGCAGCTCCTCGATCTGCCGGCGGGCGTTCGTGCCGACCTCCTTGAGCCGGCTCGCCTTGTGACCGAGGACGATGGCCTTCTGGCTGGGCCGTTCCACGTACAGGTCGGCGTAGATCTTCATGACCTGACCCTCGGGGATCATCTCCTCGACCACCACGGCGATGGAGTGTGGCAGCTCGTCGCGGACGCCCTCCAGGGCCGCCTCCCGGATCAGCTCGGCGACCATCACCTGCTCCGGGTCGTCGGTCAGCATGTCGTCCGGGTAGAGCTGGGGCGACGGCGGCAGGTATTTGGTCATCACGTCGACGAGCGTGTCCACCTGATGCCCCGAGACGGCGCTCACCGGCACGATCTCGGCGAACTCGCCCAGCTCGCTGACCGCGAGCAACTGCTCGGCCAGCCGGCGCTTGTCCACCAGGTCGGTCTTGGTGACCACCGCCAGCACCGTCGCCTTCAGCTCGGCCAGCTCGCCGGTGATGAACCGGTCGCCGCGCCCCACCGGCTCGTCCGCCGGGATGCACAGGCCGATCACGTCGACCTCGGTCCAGGTCGAGCGGACCAGGTCGTTGAGGCGCTCACCGAGCAGCGTACGGGGGCGGTGCAGACCCGGCGTGTCCACCAGAACCAGCTGCGACTCCGGACGGTGCAGCACCGCCCGGATGACGTGCCGGGTGGTCTGCGGCTTGTTCGAGGTGATCGCGATCTTGGTGCCGACGATGGCGTTCGTCAGGGTGGACTTGCCGGCGTTGGGCCGGCCCACGAAGCAGCCGAACCCGGCCCGGTACGGACGCGGCTCCGGATCCCGGACGGGGCTCACTGGGTCACCGTGCCGAGCACGGTGCCGTCCGGGGCGGCCACGTGGATCGGCGCGTCCACGGCGAGGTCGCGTACCGCGGCGTGCCCGGCGCCGTCAAGCGTCGACGCCTCGGTCACCACCACCGCCGCCTCCAACCGGCCCGCACCGGCGGCCACGGCAGAGGCCACCGCCAACTGCAGGGCCGTGAGAGTCAGCGAGGGCAGCGCGACGCTGGCCGCCGCGTACGTCCGGCCGTCGGAGTCCCGGACCGCGGCCCCCTCCACGGCACCGACCCGCCCGCGGGCGCCCCGGGCCAGGACGACGAGCTTGCCGTCCTCGGCGCTCAGCGGTCCCGGCGCGGTGGGGGTGGGCCGGGCGGCGGGCGCGGCGGGTGTCTCAGGCATCGGCGGCTTGCCTCTCCTCGTCTCGGTAATGATCCGGGTCGTCCCCGGGGCCGGCATGGTCGCCGCGCCCGGTGCTGTCCTGCTCGTCGCCCGACTCCACCCTGCTGACCAGGACGGTGTCGATCCGGTTGCGCCGGCCCGTGGTGCCCTCGGCGACCAGCCGGAGGCCGGCCACCTCGGCCTGCGCTCCGGGGATCGGCACCCGTCCCAGCGACTGGGCGAGCAGGCCACCGACCGTCTCCACCTCGTCGGTGGGCAGATCGGCGCCGA
Organism: Micromonospora sp. NPDC005197; assembly: GCF_040608295.1. Lineage (NCBI taxonomy): Bacteria > Bacillati > Actinomycetota > Actinomycetes > Micromonosporales > Micromonosporaceae > Micromonospora > Micromonospora sp. NPDC005197. Next base: position 5,732 of record NZ_JBEXHY010000125.1, read on the forward strand.
ACATCTCGCCCAGGTTCTCCACCGGCAGGCGGGCGGTCACCCGCACCGAGGAGTCCGCGAGGCGTTCGACCGGCGGGCGTTCGACATCGTACTCGTCGGTGATCTCACCGACGATTTCCTCCAGGATGTCCTCGATGGTGACCAGACCACCGGTGCCGCCGTACTCGTCGACCACGATGACCAGGTGGTTGCGGGCCGCCTGCATCTCCGACAGCAGATCGTCGACCGGCTTGGACTCCGGGACGAAGGTGGCCGGGCGCATCAGCTCGGCCACTGGCAACTGCTCGGCGTCCGGGTCGCCGCCCCGCGACCGCCGGATCAGGTCCTTGAGGTAGAGCACCCCGAGCACGTCGTCGACGCTCTCCCCGATCACCGGAATGCGGGAGAAACCCGACCGCAGGAAGAGCACCAACGCCTGGGCGAGGGTCTTGCCCTCCTCGATCCACACCATCTCGGTACGCGGGACCATCACCTCGCGGGCGATGGTGTCGCCGAGCGCGAAGACCGAATGGATCATCTGACGCTCGCCGTGCTCCACGACGCCGCGCTGCTCGGCCAGGTCCACCAGCTCACGCAGCTCCACCTGGCTGGCGAACGGCCCCTCCCGGAAGCCGCGCCCCGGGGTGACCGCGTTGCCGATCAGGATGAGCAGCGACGCGAGGGGGTTGAGCGCGCGGCCCAGCCAGCGGACCAGCGGCGCGACCGCCCGGCCCACCGCGTACGCGTGCTGCCGGCCGATGGTGCGCGGCGCGACACCGACCACCACGAAGCTGACCACGGTCATCGCGCCGGCGGTGACCAGCGCGGCACGCCAGCCGGCGCCGAAGCTGTCCACCGCGACCAACGCCACCAGCGTGGTGGCGGTCAGCTCGGCGAGCAGCCGCAGCAACAGCAGCAGATTGAGGTGCCGGACGACGTCCGAGGCCACGACCTGGAGGGTCCGGGCGCCGCGCACGCCGTCCCGGGCCAGCTCGGCGGCCCGGGCCGGCGAGACCGCGGCGAGCGCCGCCTCGGTCATGGCGATCACACCGCCCAGCACCACCAGGCCCGCCGCGAAGACGATCAGTTGCAGGTCGGGAAGGCCGGCCGTGGGGCCGACCGCGAGTAACGAAGGAGTGGACATCACTGGGTGCGGGTCGACCGCCAGCTCGCCAGCAGTCGAGCCTGCAGAGCGAACATCTCGCGCTCCTCCTCCGGCTCGGCGTGGTCGTAGCCGAGCAGGTGCAGCACCCCGTGAACGGTGAGCAGGTGCAGCTCGTCGGCTGAGGCGTGCCCGGCGGTCGCCGCCTGCTTGGCCGCGACCTCGGGGCAGAGCACGATGTCACCGAGCAGGGCCGGCTCGCCGCCGGCGGGGGCGCTCTCGCCCGGACCGTGGTCGACGCTTCCCTCGTCCATCGGGAAGGCGAGCACGTCGGTCGGGCCGTCCCCACCCATCCAGCGGTGGTTCAGCTCGGTCATGTAGTCGATGTCGACCAGCAGCACGGAGAGCTCGGCGAGGGGGTTGACCCCCATCTCGTCGAGGGCGTGCCGGGCGACGGCGAGCACGGCGTCGGTGTCGACCTCGACACCGGACTCGTTGGCGATCTCGATGGACAACTGCTTTCCTCTGCTTTAGCGGCGGCGGCCGGACCGGCCGCCCTGGGCGGGTCGCCCGGGAACGGCGTGGACGCCCTGCGCCTGCTGGGTCTCCCGCTCGGCGTCCCAGCGGGCGTACGCGTCGACGATTTCCCCGACCAGCCGGTGGCGAACCACGTCGGAGCTGGACAACTGGGAGAAGTGCACGTCGTCGACGTTCTCCAGGATCTCCCGGACCACCCGCAGGCCGCTGCTCGTCCCGCCGGGAAGGTCCACCTGGGTGATGTCACCCGTCACGACGATCTTGGAGTTGAAGCCGAGTCGGGTGAGGAACATCTTCATCTGCTCGGGCGTCGTGTTCTGCGCCTCGTCCAAGATGATGAACGCGTCATTCAACGTCCTGCCCCGCATGTACGCCAGGGGCGCGACCTCGATCGTCCCGGCGGCCATCAGCTTCGGGATCGACTCCGGGTCGAGCATGTCGTGCAGCGCGTCGTAGAGCGGGCGCAGGTACGGGTCGATCTTCTCGTTGAGCGTGCCGGGCAGGAAGCCCAGCCGCTCCCCCGCCTCGACCGCCGGTCGGGTCAGGATGATGCGGTTGACCTGCTTGGCCTGGAGCGCCTGGACGGCCTTCGCCATCGCCAGGTAGGTCTTGCCGGTGCCGGCCGGGCCGATGCCGAAGACGATGGTGTTCGAGTCGATCGCGTCGACGTACCGCTTCTGCCCGAGCGTCTTGGGGCGGATGGTGCGCCCGCGACGGGAGAGGATGTCGAGGGTCAGGACCTCGGCGGGCCGCTCGGCGCTGCCCTGCTCGAGCATGCCGACGGTACGCCGGACGGCGTCAGTGGTCAGGGTCTCGCCTTTCTCGATGAGTTCGAGCAGCTCACTGAAGACCCGCTCGGCGAGGGCGTTGTCCGCGGGGGCGCCGGTGATCGTGATCTCGTTGCCCCGGACGTGCACGTCACTGGCGACCGAGCGTTCGACGAGTCGCAGGATCTCGTCGCCCGCGCCGAGCAGATTGACCATGATCTTGGAGTCGGGCACGGTGATCCTGGTCTGCACCCGGGGCGGGCCGGGAGGTGGGGTGCCGGTCATAGGTCGGGCCGAAGGGCCCTGCGCACCTGCTCTCGATCTCGGCGCCGGCCCTGCTGGCACGGCGTGCGGACGTTACACCCATCGTATCGGGTCAACGCGGGCCGCATCGCGCCCATTTCCGCTGGCCGCGATCAACTCCCGGCCCGGAAGTCGTACCGGTCGAAGGTCTCCTGGTGGCGGGTGAACCGGTAGGTCGCCCAGTGCATCCGGACCACCGTCTGAGCTTCGTCCCGGGTCAGCCGCAGCAGCTCGCCGACCTCCCGGCCGGAGACGGTCCGGAACACGTCCGGCCGGTCCGGCAGCGGTGCGAAGACCGCCGGGGGGCGGCCGGCCGCATCCCCGGCCCCGCGCGCCCGCAGGGCGCCGTCGTGCCAGGAGAAGACGTACTCGAAACCCTCGCCCCACCAGCGGCCGAGCACCCCCCGCAGGGCCGCCGGAGCGGGTGCGCCGGGCGTCCACGGCTCGATGTCGGCGGGATCGTGCTCGACCGCCTCGGTGAGCAGCCGGTGCGGGAGTTCGAGCAACTCGGCCGCTGTGCCGGACGAGCCGAGCACCGCGGCGCCCATCGCGCCGGCCGTGCCGTCGCCACCCCGCCGGCCGTACACGCCGGCCAGGAAGCCGGGCATCGCCCCGTCGTGCCCCACGTGCACCACCCGCTCGCCCTGCGGGACGAGGATCAGGCCGAGCCCGAAGCCGGCGCCCCAGAGCGTCTCGTCGGTCGTGGTCAACGGCCAGCGCATCTCGTCCAGGGTGCCCGGGGCGAGCACCGCGCCGGCCGGGTCGAGCGCCGCCGGGTCGGCGAGGAACGCCGCCCAGCGGGCCATGTCGGTCGCGGTGCTCCAGAGCTGGGCGGCCGGGCCCACCGCGCCGAAGTCGGTCGGCGGCTCCGGGTGCGCCTCGTCGGAGTACGCGTCGACCAGGTAGCCGGTGGCCGCCGAGGGCCGAGGGGTCACGGTCGTGTCGGTCAGCCCCAGCGGCGTCAGCACCCGCTCGGCGAGCGCCTCCGCCCAGCTGCCCCCGCGCAGCCGACCGACCAGCAGGCCGAGCACGGCGAGGCCCAGGTTGGAGTAGTGGAAACGCCGGCCGGTGGGCAACACCCGCTCGGCGCGGTCCAGCCCGGCCACCAACTGCTCGGCGTCCGGCGCGTTCAGGGTGTCCCAGACGTCACCGAACGGCTCGCGTTGCAGTCCGCCGGTGTGCGACAGCAGCCGCCGCACGGTCAGCTCGCCGTGTGCGGGAAGGTCCAGGTGCCGGCCCACCGGGTCGTCCAGGTCCAGCAGCCCGTCGTCGCGGCACTGAAGGGTGAGCACCGCCGTGAAGGTTTTGGTGACCGAGCCGATCCGGAACTGGGTGCCCGGACCCAAGGGGCTGTCGGTGCCGGTGCCCCCGACAGTGCAGCTCCACAGCGGTCGGTCGGCCCGGTGCAGCGCCGCCGACACCGCCGGCACCCGGGCGTCGGCCTGCACCCGGCGGACCAGCCGGCCCAACCGGTCGTGCGCGTACGGGCCGGCCGTCACGCCAGGTCCCGGGCGAGCATCGGGCCGAGCGGCGCGCCACCGAGCAGGTGCGCGTGCGCGTGGAACACCTCCTGCCCGCCGTACACCCCGGTGTTGAACATCAGCCGGAACCCGTCGCCGAGCAGCCCCTCGTCATCGGCCACCGCGGCGGCCGTGGCGAGCACCGCACCGGCCAGCGCCGGGTCACCCTCGGCGAGCGTGGCGACGTCGGCGTAGTGCTCCTTCGGAATGACCAGGACGTGCACCGGGGCCTTCGGGTCGATGTCGCGGAAGGCGAGCGTGGTGGCGGTCTCCCGGACCACGGTGGCCGGAATCTCCCCGGCGACGATGCGGCAGAACAGGCAGTCGGATCCCATCGGGGCAGTGTAAGGACGCGGGGCACGGCTGAGGCAGGATGGCCGGCATGACGGATCGGGCGGTACTGGTGACTGGTTCCTCGCGCGGCATCGGCCGCGCGGTGGTGGAGGCGTTCGCCGCCAGCGGCGACCGGGTGGCCATCCACCACCGCGACTCCGGCGACGCGGCCGAGGAGCTGCGCGCGGGCCTGCCCGGCTCGGGGCACGTGGTGGTCCGCGCCGACCTCACCGACCCGGACGCGGTCCGGGCCATGGTCGACCGGGCCGCCGAACTGCTCGGCGGGCTGGACGTGCTGGTCAACAACGCCGGGACGTACGGCGACCGGGACGACCCGCACCCGATTTTCGGCGCCTCCTACGAAGAGTGGCAGCAACGCTGGCGGCAGGTGCTGGAGACCAACCTGACCGGGGCCGGCAACGTCATCTGGTGCGCCGCCCAGCACCTGCGCGAGCGTGGCGGCCGGATCGTCAACGTGTCGTCCCGGGGCGCGTTCCGCGGCGAGCCGCACCAGCCGGCGTACGGGGCCAGCAAGGCGGGGCTCAACGCGCTGGGCCAGTCCCTCGCCGTGGCCCTCGCGCCGTACGGCATCACGGTCGCCACCGTCGCGCCGGGCTTCGTGGCGACCGACATGGTCACCGAGTACCTGAGCGGTGCGGAGGGCGCGGCGATCCGGGCGCAGAGCCCGTTCGACCGGGTGGCCCGGCCGGAGGAGATCGCCGCCGCGGTGCACTGGCTGGCGTCCCCCGAGGCCGAGTGGGCCTCCGGCACGATCGTCGACCTCAACGGCGCCTCCTACCTGCGCACCTGACCACCCGCCAGCCCGCGCCGCCACCGGCCAGGGCCTCCCGCCTGCTCATCACGTCCTTTGCTCTGCTTCAACCACGGCAACACTCAACGGCCGAAACTGTTGCGTCGGTTGAAGCAGAGCAAAGGACGCGGACAAGGTGGGATGCCTGGGTCGGGGCACGAGTCACCACAGCTACACGAGTCACCACAGCTAGCGGTGGGACTACCAGCGGCCGAGGCGGGTGGCGAGCACGCTGAGCGCGGCCACGCCGGCCGTGGAGGTCCGCAGCACCTCCGGCCCGAGGCGTACCGGCCGGCCGCCGGCCTCGCGGAAGGCGGTCAACTCGGCCGGAGCGATGCCGCCCTCGGGGCCGACGACCAGGACGATCTCACCGATGGAGGGCAGGTCGGCGGTGGTGAGCCGCTCCTCGGCCTCCTCGTGCAGGACGAACCCGGCGGCGGCGCCGGCGATGCGGCGGGCGACCGTCGCGGTGGACTCGTCCGGCGCGCCGGCCACCACCGGCAGCCAGGGCCGGCGGGCCTGCTTCGCCGCCTCGCGGGCGGTGGCGACCCACTTCTCGCGGGCCCGTACGCCCCGGTCGCCGCGCCACTGGACCACCGAGCGCGACGCCGCCCAGGGCACGATCTCGTCCACCCCGACCTCGGTCATCGCCTGCACGGCCAGCTCGCCCCGGTCACCCTTGGCGATGCCCTGCACGGTGACGATCCGGGGTACGGGCGCGTCCGCGTACTCCCGGGAGGTGAGGGTGACCTCCAGGCTGCCCCTGCCGACGGCGGTGACCACGGCGGCGGCCGTGCCACCCCGCCCGTCGGCGAGCAGCAGCCCCTCGCCGACGCGCAGCCGCTGCACGGTGGCGGCGTGGTGCCCCTCGGGCCCGTCGAGGGTCAGCGCGTCGCCGGTGGGCAGCGCGTCGACCAGGAAGAGCGGCGCGGACACGTCAGGCGTGGCCGTTGAACGCGTCGCGCATCCGGGAGAAGAAGCCGCCTTGCTTGGTCAGCTCGGCGACCTCCTCACCCCGGGTCTTGGCGAAGTCGCGCAGCATCTTCTCCTGGTCGGGGTCGAGCTTGGTGGGCGTCCGGACGTCGAGGTGCACGTAGAGGTCACCCCGGCCGGTGCCGCGCAGGTGCGGCACACCCCGGGCGCGCAGCCGCAGCGTGCTGGCCGGCTGGGTGCCGGCCTTGACGTCGACGGTCTCCTCGCTGTCCAGCGTCTTGATGGTGAGCCGGGTGCCCAGCGCGGCGGCGGTCATCGGCACGGTGACCCGGCAGTGCAGGTCGTCGCCCTTGCGGGAGTAGACGTCGTGTGGCCTCTCGTGGATCTCCACGTAGAGGTCACCGGCGGTGCCGCCGCCCGGGCCGACCTCGCCCTGCTGGGCCAGCCGGATCCGCATGCCGTCCTCGACACCGGCCGGGATCTTGACGGTGAGCGAACGGCGGGTGCGCACCCGGCCGTCGCCGGCACAGGTGGGGCAGGGGTGCGGGATGGTCGTGCCGTAGCCCTGGCAGACGGTGCACGGCCGGGCGGAGACCACCTGGCCGAGGAAGGTGCGCTGCACCGACTGCACCTCGCCCCGACCGCCGCACGCCTCGCAGGTGGCCAGGTGGGTGCCGGCCGCCGTGCCGGCGCCCGAGCAGGTGGTGCAGAGCACCGCGGTGTCGACGGTGATCGGGGCCTCGACGCCGAACGCCGTCTCGTGCAGGTCGAGTTCGAGCCGCAGGATCGCGTCGGCGCCCGGCCGGGTCCGCGGCCGTGGGCCACGGGCGCCACCTGCCGCGCCGCCGAAGAACGCGTCCATGATGTCCTGGAAGCCGACGAACGGGCCGGCTCCGCCCGGGCCACCCGGGCCGCCCGCGCCGCCGCCTCCCGGGGCGAGCGGGTCGCCACCCAGGTCGACGATCTGCCGCTTGCGGTCGTCCGAGAGGACCTCGTACGCGGCGTTGATGTCCTTGAACTTCTCCTGGGCCTCCGGGTCCGGATTGACGTCCGGGTGGAACTGGCGTGCCAGCTTGCGGTAGGCGCGCTTGATCTCGTCATCGGAGGCTTCCCGGCTGACACCGAGGATGCCGTAGTAGTCCCTGGCCACTGCGTTCCGTGTCCTCATGTTCGTCTCGCGTTACGCCGACCGGCGGCCGCAGCCGGCCGTCGGCCCTGACTGGTCAGTTCTGGGCCAGCAGCTCGCCCACGTAGCGTGCCACGGCGCGCACCGTGGCGATGGTGCCGGGGTAGTCCATGCGGGTGGGCCCCAACACGCCGAGGCCGCCCACGATGGTGGCACCCGGGCCGTACCCGGTGCTGACCACCGAGGCGGCGCGCAGGTTGTCGAACTCGTTCTCGTCGCCGATCAGGACCCGGGTCGTGCTGGGCTCGGTCTCGCCGATGAGCTTGAGCAGCACGACCTCCTCCTCCAGCGCCTCCAGGATGGGTCGCAGCGAGCCCTGGAAGTCGAGCAGGCCGCCCCGGGTGAGGTTGGCGGTGCCGGCCAGGGCGATGCGTTCCTCGTGCCGCTCGACAAGCGTCTCCAGCAGGACGGTGGAGAGGGTGGTCATCGCCGGACGCAGCTCGGCCGGCGCCTCCTCGACCAGCGCCTGCACCAGCGGCGGGGTCTCGGACAGCCGGGCGCCGGCGAGCTTTTCGTTGACGAGCCGGCGCAGGTCGGTGACGTCGTCGGCGGGGACCGGGCCGGGCAGCTCCACCAGCCGCTGCTCGACCCGCCCGGTGTCGGCGATCATGACGAGCATCAGCCGGGTGGTGGAGATCGGCACCAGCTCCAGGTGCCGCACCGAGGAGCGGGCCAGGCTCGGGTACTGCACGACGGCCACCTGCCGGGTGAGCTGGGCGAGCAGGCGCACGGTGCGGTGCACCACGTCGTCGAGATCGACCGCGCCGACGAGGAAGCGCTCGATGGCCCGACGTTCGGCGGGACTGAGCGGCTTGACCCGGGACAGCCGGTCGACGAAGAGGCGGTAGCCGCGGTCGGTGGGCACCCGGCCGGCACTGGTGTGCGGCTGCCGGATGTAGCCCTCCTCCTCCAGCACGGCCATGTCGTTGCGGACCGTCGCCGGGGAGACCCCGAGCTGGTGGCGCTCGACCAGCGCCTTGCTGCCGACCGGCTCCTGGGTGGAGACGTAGTCCTCGACGATGGCGCGGAGCACGGCGAGCTTGCGGTCGTCCAGACCCATCCTCCGCACCTCCTGTCGCACGTCGGCCGGCGGCCCACCCGGGGCCGACGGCC